>JALNWR010000197.1 GCA_023230795.1 Candidatus Cloacimonadota bacterium | reverse complement strand
AGATTGTACTCCATGCAGGATGCTGATATCACCCACAGCATGAACGAAATGGCCGAGCTGCTGGATATGAAAGACTTTATGGATAAGAAGATCGAGTTTCTTTCCACCGGTATGAAGCAAAAGGTATCTATCGTGCGCTCTATCATCCACGATCCGCCGGTGATGATATTCGATGAGCCTACCGCTGGTCTGGATATCCTCACGGCGCGAAACATCATCTCCTTTATCCGCAGCTGCAAAGAGCGGGGTAAGTGCGTGCTCTTCAGCACCCACATCATGCGGGAAGCAGAGCGTCTGGCAGATCGGATCGTAATGATCCACAAAGGCAGGATATTGGCGGAAGGAAGCCTGGAAGCTCTGCGCGAAGAGACCTCGCAGACAGACCTGGATGATATCTTTGTGTACTATGTAAATCAATATTCAGAAGATACCAAGGTGGAAGCTCATGAATTTTAAGAAAGTGATGATAGTCTATCGCAAAGAGCTCATGGAGGTCTTGCGCGACAAACGTACCCTCTTTATGATCTTGCTTTTACCGGTGATTTTGTATCCGGTTTTGATCATAGGATTCAATGCCGTCATGTCCAGACAGACCGGAGTCCTGGAAGAGCAGGGAGCCACTATCGCCATACAGGATAGTGTGAATACTGCTGTTTCGGCGCGCCTGCTGGAGGAGCTCAGCAAGATTGAGCATTTCACCCTGATTCCTGCTGCTGAAAACGCACAAAGTCTATACGAAAGTAAAGATATCCAGAGCATCATCACCCTGCGCGATTCCGTTTCTGCCGATGGCCTGATTAGCTATCATGTGTATGTTCAATACGATGGGACCAATGACCGCAGCGAGCTGACTTTTACCAAAATCAGAGATGCTCTTGTGGCCAGCGAAAAAGCCATGGTAGAAGAAGAACTGCAGCTTTCCGGCATCAATCCCGAAATCATGAATCTGGTGGATGTGCGCAGGCTCAATACCGCAGATTCGCAGAAGATGATGGGTAAAGTGCTGGGGATGATCCTGCCTTATATCATGATCATCATGCTCTTAAGCGGAGCATCTGTAGTGGCGGCAGACCTCGTGGCCGGCGAAAAGGAACGTAAGACTCTGGAGACCCTGCTGGTGGCCGGAGTGGACCGGCGCGATATCGTGATAGGCAAGTATCTTACCATCATCACTCTGGGGATGATAAACCTGATCGTGAATCTATTTAGCATCAGCTTTTCTATGCAATATATGCTGTCACAGGCCGGTCTGGATTTGGCCGGAGCGGGCATGCCGATCAAGGCGATCTTCATCCTCCTGGCGGCGATGCTGCCTTTGGCCACTCTCTTTTCCGCGATCCTGCTTTCTATATCCACCTTCAGCCGCAATATGAAGGAAGCGCGCACCTACGAACAGCCCCTCTTGATGGTATCCATGATCCTTGCGATGATCAGCTTCCTGCCAGCTATCGAGATGAATAACCTTTTGGCTCTGATCCCGATCATAAATATCGCCTTGCTCTTCAAAGCTGTGATGCTGAATGACTATCAGCTTTCACATTTACTGCTCACCATCCTGAGCACGGTTGTCCTGGATGTGATAGCGATCTGGGCTACCATCAAGCTTTTCAATACCGAAGGGATACTGTTTCGCTCGGAAGATGACGGCAGCTCTATCAAGAGTATCAAAAAGGGCGTTAGCAAAAGCAAAAAAGTCTTCTTTACTCCTTACAATGGCATGATTTACTTCGTTTTGGCCTTGCTGCTGCTCTTCTATCTGGGTAGCTATCTGCAAGGCAGAGACCTGGGGAGTGGACTCTTGATGACCCAGATCTTTGTCATCCTGCTGCCGGTCTTACTGATTCTAAAGATATTCAAATTTCCAATCAAAGAAACCCTCCGGCTCAAGGCGCCCAAGCTCAAAGAAGTGCTTCTGGTTCCTTTTATAGCCATTCCGGCTACTATCCTGGTGGCACTCGCCGCTCAGTTGATCAATACTATCTTCCCTTTCCCTGCGGAGTACCTAAAGAATCTGGGTAAACTCTTTGAGCTGGATATGCCGCTGTGGCGCAGTTTCCTGATCATAGCTATCGCTCCCGGCATCTGTGAAGAGCTGCTCTTTCGGGGGCTGATGCCGCGCTTCTTTGAAAAATACGGCATCAAGGTGAATATTGTGCTTACCGCCCTGCTTTTTGCCGCTTTTCATCTGGACCCATTCCGCTTTCTGCCGGTATTCTTCCTGGGCATGCTCCTGGGATACCTTACCCTGCGCAGCGGGTCCATCTTCAATTCCATGATCTCACATGCCATAAATAACTCTCTGGCGCTCATCATAGTAGCCTTTGCCGGCTCTTCATGGCTAAATGTATTCGTCAGTGGGCAGGATGATCTGAGATATTGGCTGGCTGCACCTGCCATCCTGATCCTTGCCGCTGCCTTATATATGTTCCATAAAATCACAGGAGGTAAAGAATGTGTGGAATCGTAGGATACATCGGTCATAGAAGTGCTTTGCCCATAGCGGTGGAAGCACTCAAACGCCTGGAATACCGGGGATATGATTCCTCGGGAGTAGCCTTGATTCACGAGGGTGAACTCAATATATACAAGAAACAGGGTAAGATCATCGAGCTCGAAAGAAGCTTGCCTGAGCCTTCCAGATGCGATAGCGATATTGCTATCGCTCATACCAGATGGGCTACCCATGGTGAGCCCAATGAGCTCAACGCCCATCCCCATGCTGATTGCAGCGGGAATCTGGCTATAGTGCACAACGGCATTATCGAGAATTACAAGCTGCTCAGACAGCAATTGCAGGACTTGGGACACACATTCATCAGCGAGACGGATTCTGAAGTAATTGCGCACCTGATCGAGCAATACCAGAGCAGCAATCTAAGTTTGGAAGATGCGGTGTGTGAAGCGATGAAGCGGGTGGAAGGCACTTACGCTTTGGTAGTGATCAGCAGCAAAGAGCCCGATAAACTGATTGCCGTAAGGAAAGGCAGCCCCCTCATTATAGGCATAGGCGAAAATGAACACTTTATCACAAGCGATGTCAGCGCGATCATTATCCATACCAAGCGGGTGATATATCTACAGGATTCAGAGCTTTGCGTGGTGCAAAAAGCCGGCTTTGAAATCTCCACTTTGGATAAATCCACGGTGAAGCCAAAAATCTCTGTGGTTGATTGGGATATCTCCGCTATCGAAAAAGGCGAATACAAGTACTTTATGCTGAAGGAGATCTTCGAGCAACCCATCACCATCGAAAACGGCTTCAGAGGCCGCATCAACGAAAGCCTGGGCACTGCCCGCCTGGGCGGCCTGCATCTGCCCAGCACCGAGCTGAAAAAGGTCAAACAGATTCATCTCATCGCTTGCGGAACCTCTTTTCATGCCGCGTTGATCGGTAAATATATGATAGAAGACATGGCGCGCATTCCTGTGCATGCAGAATATGCCAGTGAATACCGCTATCGCAATCCTGTAATTCTGGAAGATACCCTGGTCTTTGTGATCAGTCAATCTGGTGAGACTGCCGACACTCTGGCAGCGATGCGGGAAGCAAAAGCAAAGGGCGCAAAGGTATTGGGGATCACCAATGTAGTGGGCTCCACCGTGGCCAGAGAAAGCGATGGCGGAACCTATATCCATGCCGGTAGCGAGATCGGTGTGGCTTCCACCAAAGCCTTTACCTCGCAGGTCACCATCCTCGCTCTTCTGGCCATTTATATGGGGCGGATAAACCATCTTTCCACTGTGGAAGGCACGAAGCATATCAAAGCCCTGGCTGAGATTCCTAAAAAAGTAAAACAGATTCTGGATCATAACGCTAGCATCCGAAAGATTGCAGAAAGTATCAAGGACAGCAAGAATGCCCTGTATCTGGGACGCGGTTTAAACTACCCGGTGGCTCTGGAAGGAGCGCTGAAGCTGAAAGAGATTTCTTATATCCATGCCGAAGGCTATCCTGCCGCAGAGATGAAGCATGGTCCTCTGGCTTTGATCGATGAAAATATGCCCGTAATCGCCATTGCCATCCATGATCCTTTGTATGACAAGATCTACTCCAATCTTCAGGAAGTGAGAGCCCGCAAAGCCAGGCTCATCTGCATCGCTTCCGAAGGGGATACAGAGCTTGCCAAGATCAGTGAGAACGTGATCTATATTCCGGATACTATCCCAAATCTGCAACCGCTGCTCACCGTGATCCCCTTGCAGCTGCTGGCTTACCATGTGGCTGATCTCAAAGGCTTTAATGTGGATCAACCTCGCAATCTGGCCAAAAGCGTGACGGTGGAATAGGGTCTTGAAAGACTTTAGATTAAGGTTTTAACCGTCATTCACCGGGATCATGCCCGTTACAAGAGGTTTCCCCCGCCTTTCGGAAGGCGGGGCAATCCGAAGCTATATTTCCTTTCCCCTGATTAATCTCGATTTGGCTGCGATAATAACGGCTACAGAGTCTAACCCCTCTCAACTCTCCAAAACTCAAAAAATAATCCTTGACGAGATATAAAGACTTAGAATATCATGAAACTGCTTGATATTGTTATTCAAGATCAGCCTTAAACATATATAGTGTGTGGCAAAGACTTGCCGAAATGTCTTCAAAAAGGGGGTAATGAACTTAACTGCAAAATGATGAAGTGTGAGTAAGGAGAAACTAAAATGTTTAATCTAAAGAGATTCATTTTCACTATGCTTATCGCGCTAATATGCGGATTTGCATATTCCCAGAGCGGATACGTATATAACGAGAGCCTGCCAATTGATAGTATAGCTTCCAGATCTATTTTTGTCTGTTCCGATAACAGCGTGGTGGTATTGGGAAATGCAGACGATACTCTTGAATTCCATCAATATTTTGCTACAATCACCAAACTTGACCCTTATGGCAATCT
>JALNWR010000196.1 GCA_023230795.1 Candidatus Cloacimonadota bacterium | reverse complement strand
TGAAAACCCCTCTTTTAAATCCAATCAATCCGCCCGATCCGCCCAATCCGCGTTCTATCAAACCAACCCCAGCACCAAGAACTCCAGCACTCCCGCACTTCAAAACCTGAAAACCTGAAAACCTCAAAACCTGAAAACCCCTTTTTTTAATCGAATAAATCCGTTCAATCCGTTCAATCTGCGTTCTATAAACAAACTCCTTGACTCCAATAATAGCTCTAATATCGTGGCATAAACTGAAATGGTGGAACTTAACTGGCATGATAACTATCTTTATAGATCATAAATTAGAACGCTTTGAGAAGAAAATTCGCTACAGCTTTGACTTTATCTTTCATAGCTTGGGCTTGTCGCATCGCTATGAAAATGAAGCGGAGGGGCTGAAGCCGAATGACATAGTAGTTTTGTATAGCTTCAGCGAGCCGGATGAAGCGCAGATCAAATCTCTGGCCAAGCATGTAGCCACTATCTTTATCACTTGCGATGTAAAGCTATATGAGCCCAACGGACTAAATCCCGAGAGCCTGAGGCGGTATATGAAAGAGAAAAAGCTGCTCTACCCCACCCGCATCATCAGCAGCCGCAGTTTTAATCATATTGCGGAAAATTACATTGATGAGGAGATCAGCGGGGGTAAGATCAATTTTGATCTGGTGGGCAATATCTTTTATCATCTTGCGGGGCTGGAGCGCAGTTATTATCCATCTCAAAATGATAATCAGCATTTTGATGACGAGCAGAGCGCATTTTATAGCTATCGTCATATCCCTGTGGTAGATAGTCTGTTGTGGCTGCTGGAATCCATGATCAAAGAGCATGCGCAGAATAAAAAGATTCCTCTGGCCCAAAAGTGCAATTGGCCGGAAGCGCAAACGGCGGCGGTGCTGCTTTCCCACACGGTAGATAATCTGCAAAAATGGGACCTGTCCTCGCTGGTGCTTTCGGTGGCGGATGACTTTTACCTGCTCTTTACTTTGAAGATCCAACAGTGGTTTCATACTCTGTGGGGGAAATTGCAGTATCTCTTTACGAACTATGAATTGTATTGGAATTTTGACGAATTTCAGGAGCTGGAGCGCGAGAATGACTGCCATTCCACCTTCTATCTGGGCACCGATAAATGCGAGGACCTGAATTACGGGCTGGAGGATCCCGATCTGCAGGAAGAGATTCAGCAGATTATGGCGCGGGGAAACGATATAGGCCTGCTGCTGCCCAATGACAAGAACAGCCGGGATGAGATGCTCAGCCGTAAGCAGGTGATGTTGCATCAATTAGACCGAGAGCAAATTGGCGTTCGGCAGCTAACTTACAATAGCAATACCGAAATTCGCATTTTACACGAAAAGATTCATCCTCTGTATAGCCAGAGTGCGGCCTTCAGAGATTCCCCGGGGTTCTATGACGGCACCAGCCTGCCCTATCATCCCTGGTTGGGCGGAAAGGCCAGTTACCTAATGCTCCCCACCAGCTATCGGGATCAGTACTTGAGAGTGAACAAGCACAAGATTCTGGCTTTGGACGATGCCAAAGCTCAGATCAAGAACTATTTTCAGCAAATCCTGCGCACACACGGCATCTTTTCGCTGGATTTCTCCTTGGCTGCATATAACGATATTCACTATTGCCATAAGCTTTACGCCTATATCCTGGCTCTGATGAAATCCCAGAATACCTGGATCACTACAGCCAAAGAGCTGAGCCTGTGGTGGGAAAAACGCAGCCGAGTCACGGTGGAAAATGATGAACATACGATCAACGTGTATTTTGATGATGATATCGATCACTTCTGCCTGCAAGTGCATGGCGAGAATAGAATCTATGAAGTGCAGGGCATGAAAGCCAAAATAGATAAAAACATCATCCGTTTTGTTAATGTAAAAGCCGGTGATGCAGCTACTTTGAGGTTTCAAAACTCGTGAAGAAGAAAATCCTGCATTTACAACTCCTGCCGTTGATGAGCGGGGTGCAGAGATTTTCCCTGCATCTTTTGGATGGCCTGCCGCCGGATGATTATGAGATTTGGGTGGCCTGTAAGCCCAAAGGTGAGTTCGTCTCTGAAATCAAGAAAAGGGGTTGGAACTATCTCCCGCTGCCTACCTTCCGGCATCCGATCTCCCCCTGGGATATAGTTACCTTCCTGCATTTGCTCGCTCTGATGCGAAAACACAGCTTTGACATCGTGCATAGCAATTCCTCCAAACCGGGGCTACTGGGACGGATAGCGGCCACGATCTGCCGGGTACCGCTGGTGCTGCATACCGCCCATGGCACGGCTTATCTGCCGCATCAGGCTCCAATAGTGCATTGGACATTTATACAGCTGGAAAAGCTGGCCAACCTCTTTTGCCACAGGGTGATATACGTGAATAATAGTGATCGGCTAAAGGCAATAGAGCTGGGCGTGATCCCTTCCGAAAAAGCCATGACTATCTACAATGCCATGAAGGAAGTCCCTGTAATGGACAGACCTGAAGGCAGACAGGAGCAGATCACCATCGGCAGCACATTGAGATTTTCAGATCAAAAGAACGTGATCAGACTGATCCCCGCCTTGTGTAAAGCTGCCCGTAAGAATAATAAGCTGAAGTTCATCATCCTGGGAGATGGCGAGCATTTGCAGCTGTGTCGCAGCATTGTAGCTTCATACCGGCTGAGTGACAGGATATTGCTGCCGGGCTGGGATTCGGATGTGAATCCCTGGCTGCGGCTGTTTGACGTCTTCATCCTGTATTCGCGCTGGGAAGCCATGCCTTTTAGTATCATCGAAGCCATGTATGCCGGTTTGCCGGTGATCGGCTCCGATATCCCTTCTATAGCGGAATTTGTGAACGATGAAGTAGGCTGGCTGCTGCCTTTGGACGACGAAGAGACTCTGATCTCTACCCTGATTTCCACCACGGAGCATCCTGATGCTATCAAAGAAAAAGGCGAGCGGGCTTTGGCCTGGGTGAGGCAAATCAGCGATTATCCTACCATGGTGAGCTCTTACCGGGATGTGTATGAGGGCAGAGCATGAGCTGGTATATAGTTGCTGCGGCTCTGGCCATCCAGCTTTTGACTCATATATTGATGCCATTTAACCTGCGTTTTTCCCGTTTGCATGGGATAATAGCTCTGCCGGGGGAAAGGCGCATTCATGAGGACGAGATACCTGAGGCAGGTGGCTTGAGCTTTGGCCTACCCATTATCCTGATGCAGCTTATTTTCGCAGTAGTATTCCGGCATACCGAGATGGGGCGACTGTTTTTTGAACTGGGCACTGTGGGGGTATTGGCTCTTACTTTTGGTCTGCTGGACGATCGCTTTGAGAGCCGTGCCCGGCATAAGTTCGTCTGGCAGATCGCTTTGGGTGTGATCATGTATGTGATAGGCTACCGAGTGCTATTTTTGACCAATCCTCTGGGTTCACATTTCATCCTTGGCTGGCTGTCCTTTCCAGTAACCGTGCTCTGGTATGTGATAGTGATCAACGCGATCAATTTCATCGATGGGCTGGATGGGCTGGCTTCCGGTATCGCCGCGATAGTCAGCATTGTGCTGCTTGTAGTGGGCATCCGAGAGCAGAACTTTCTGGTGATCAGTCTTTCGGCCTTCCTGCTGAGCGGGACTCTGGCATTTCTGTATTACAATTTCCATCCTGCTAAAATCTTTTTGGGAGAGACGGGAACGCAATTTATCGCACTCAATATTGCAGCCATATCCACCGCCGGAGCGGCTCAATTCAAAGGCATCACTTCCATGACCATGATGATCCCCCTGGTAGCACTGGGTATTCCTTTGCTGGATGTGCTTTTGGCGGTATTCAGGAGAATCCGGCTGGGCAATATCTTTACCGCAGATAAGCTGCATATCCATCATACCATGTTGGCTTTTGGCCTTTCTCAACGCACGATTTCGATTATCGTGTATTTTATCACATTGCTGTTTGGCCTCATCGCTATCGGCTTTTCTTTTACAGACAAGAAGGTCTTATTCACTTTACTTATGACCCTTCTGGCCTTAATCGTAATCATAGCATATATCTTAATGCGCAGGGAGCGTGACAAATGAAACATATACTTTGCATAGTAATGATACTGTTCTCAGCCGGGCTTTGTGCCCAAAACTGGCAAACCATCAACAACGTCACCCATGTCTATGACATAGAAAAAAGTGGAGACAGCATCTTCTTCTCCAGCTGGGGAGGGGTGGTTGAGATTCAGGGAGATAGCGCATTGCCTCTGAGTGAAATGCAGCAAGTGCGGCAGATTAGCACTACAGACGGCCTGGTCTCCAATGACATTCGCAATCTGGCTTTGATAGACCTATCCCAAAGCTTGTGGATGGGCTCCAGCTATGATGGCATCAGCATCCTTAGCGCCGGAGGCATGCAAGCTCTGGACAGCGATCTGGGTCTGCCATCCACCCGGGTATATAAGATTATCGAATCCGATTCTTACATTTTGGTGGCCACAGCGCAGGGTTTATCTGTATTTTACTATCTGCCGGGAGTCAATTTCCCCCTGATTCTGGGGCAATATGATAGCTTTACCACTTCGGGCGCGCTGCCCAATAACAATATCACAGATATGCTGCTGAGTAGTGACCGGCAGCTCTTTCTGGCGCATGATGCAGGCCTGAGCTATGTGCATCTGGATTCTTTGGCTATAGATTCCGCCTGGCATACCATAGGCGCTGGCATTCCGCTGCCTGCGGGCAGCGGCTATAAACTAAGCGCCAATGATACCAAGCTTGCCGTAGCCACTGCCAAAAGGGTCTATTATCATGATCTGGATTTCTCAAATTCCGCCTGGCAAATCATCGACAGCAATTTTGGTAATGATGCCAAGGATATCTCCGCAGTGCATATAGATTCCGAAGACAAGCTTTGGATAGCATACGGTAAGTGGAATGAGAATTTGCTGAACTATAGCAGCGTAAATGATACTCTTTT
>JALNWR010000195.1 GCA_023230795.1 Candidatus Cloacimonadota bacterium | reverse complement strand
GGGTCAAACTACAGTTAGCTGGGATGGCACAGATGAGCGGGGCAATGCCGTCTCCAGCGGGATTTATAGCTATCGCTTGCTCAGCGAAGGACACAGCATCACCCGTAAGATGCTGCTAATGAAGTGACGCTTGAAATAAGCTCAAACTCAAGACGCAAGACCAGGGGTAAAAAGCGTTGCCACGCTTGCGGCACGCCTTTCCACTGATCTTGTTTCTAATTCGTTTTTAACTCGAGTTCACTCGAATCTTCGGGTGAATTCGAGTTAGCCTCGAGTTAAAAACAAATTGAAAGCAAAAGCGGCAAAGATGTGTATATGCTGCTCAATTCCTGATTTTGGTCTTTCCTGAATAGAAATTCATTTACAAATCAACCCCGATAATATTATTGGGACCAATAACTGGATGGAGGTCTTGTGTTAAGAAGATTTATTTCCTTCTACAAACCACACAGCTTACTGTTTTACATAGATATTGGGGTAGCGATTATCTCATCGCTGCTCAGCATAGTCTTCCCGGCTATAACCAGGAAATTGATAGGAGAGACTATACCGAACAAAGATATCAGGATGATAGTGATCTTCTTTGCGGTCTTACTTATCATTTGGATTCTTAAGGCAGCTTTCACCTATATCAGGATGAAGTGGGGACATATTTTAGGTGCAAGGATGGAAGCCGATATGCGCTCTAGCTTGTTTATGCATCTGCAAAAGCTCTCCTTCACCTATTATGATAACACCAAAACCGGACATATTATGTCTCGGATTACCAATGACTTGAATATTATTGCTGAGATTGCTCATCACGCACCGGAGGATCTCATCATTTCGCTGTTCACCATTATTGGTTCCTTCATAATGATGTTCAGGTTCAATGTTACTTTGGCCTGGATTGCCCTGATCCCTCTGCCTTTTATCCTGGTTTGGGGTGTTGTGCTGGGCGGTAAAATGAAGTCAGGATTCAGACAGGTCAGAAGCAGGATTGCGGATATGAACAGTTCGGTGGAGAATTCTGTGCAAGGAATCAGAGAGGTCAAGTCCTACGCAAACGAAGAGGTGGAGATTGCCAAATTTGGCAATGTTAATGTCCTGTTCAAACAAGCTAAAGAAGAAATGTACACCCTAATGGCAGTCTTTTTTAGTGGAATGGGCTTCCTCACAGATATCTATTATGGAGTTGTTTTGGGCGGAGCTACCTGGCTGATTTTACAGGATAGATTGCCTATTGCCGATCTACTTGCTTTTATTCTCTATATCAATTTTATCCTTAATCCGATCAATAGATTAATCAACTTCGTAGAGCAGTTTCAGCAGGGAGCAGCATCGTTTGAGAGATTTATTGAGATCATGGAGATTGAACCCGATATTAAAGACCTCCCCAATGCGGTTAAAATGAAAACAGTTAAAGGTGATATTCAGATAGAAAATCTCTACTTCAGGTATGATGGTAGTCCCGAGCTAGTCCTACAGGATATCAATATCGAGATCAAAGCTGGAACTACAGTAGCTTTGGTGGGTGAATCCGGAGCCGGTAAATCTACGATAGTCTCTCTGCTACCAAGATTTTATGAACCATTACAGGGTAGGGTTTTGATAGATGGACACAATGTAAGAGACCTTAAACAGAAGTTTTTGAGAGAGAATATCGGATTTGTGCAGCAGAATGTTTTCCTTTTTGATACCACGATCAAAGATAATATCCTCTATGGTAAGCCTGATGCTACTGATGAAGAGGTCTTTCAGGCAGCTCAAAATGCCAATATCCTCGAGTTTGTGATGAGCCTGCCCGATGGATTCCAGACTATGGTTGGTGAGAGAGGAGTCAGGTTATCTGGAGGACAGAAACAGAGAATCTCGATCGCCCGAGTCTTCTTAAAAAACCCAAAAATCCTGATCTTTGATGAAGCTACTTCCTCCCTGGACACGGAATCCGAGCACTATATCCAAGAGGCGATGGGTAAGCTCAGTGTAGGCAGAACCACCCTGATTATAGCACACAGACTCTCCACTGTGGCCAATGCAGATTACACCTATGTGATGAAGAATGGTAAGATCGTGGAAGAAGGCAAACATAAAGATTTAGTGGCCCAAAGAGGGCATTACTATTCTCTTTGTGCAAGGATGAATGTCCTAGATTAAAAGTTTAGCTCAAAGAAGCGCTGAAAGGTTCTTATGATAGCAAATACTTGAGGGCTTTTGACTCCACAGGGAAACACCTTGTTTTTTGCTTTGAGCATAGGCTGAATATAAAAAGTGAAGACCTCCACGAGGGAAGTCTTCACTATGCTTTACAAGTTCAGGCTTGGCGATAAATCCCAGCCTGAACTCTTAGTTTAAGTAGTTTATTGCTTATTCAAAAGCGCTTATATAGTAGAATTTGAACTGTGAGCTCGGGCTGACTGCCGCGGTGGTATCAGGAGCGTTCACTGTCATTACGGGAGCTCCCCAAGGGGTAGCGGCATACGGTTCGTCTGAACCATATACATAATAACCGGTGGCGCCATCTACGGCATCCCAGCTGATTTCTACGTTGGTTCCGGAAATTGTGATGGTCACGTTTTCAGGAGCGCCAAGGGTGATTTCATCTTCACGAGGCGTGAAGTCGCCTTCATCAGCGCCAATATCCGGAGTCATGCTGCGAATATCGCCATCGATGTCGTCGATCAGCACGGTGGGCAGATAGATGCCTCTGCCTTCTACATAGGTGGGCACAGTGGGATCGATATGCAGATCATAGGGCGCTACTGCGCTTACAAAAGGAACGTTTTCGGTGTAAGAGTTTTGATCTTTACCTACGTTCAGGGCTTTGTATTCAGCCAGGGTCTGAGCGCTATTGATTCCGTCATAGTAAATCAGGTTGCTTGCACCAGGAGTGCCAGCATAGTAGATGTTTTGATCCATGGTGGCTACATAGTTATCGAATGTTTCGGTAGCTTTCCAGAAAGCGGCCGCTTTGCCGTTTATGCCAGGGGTGCTATTGTTGACGAAGATATTGTTTTTCAGGTCAACTGGGCCTGGGAAGTTTGTGTAGAAACAGGCTGAGGAGAAATTGTCAGTTCCGGAGCCGTCCAGCAACACGGTGTTGTTATAGACATAGCCTCTTTCACCTTCCGCAGCTTGCATATCCTTCATACTGATGCCAGCGATCTGAGGCCCACCATCCCAGTTTACATAGTTTGATACGGGCATTCTGATATCGTACACCATGTTGTTGAAGATATTGACATATCTATCCTGTGCATTGATGCCGGATACCAATTGTATGCTTTGACCGGTAATCTCAAGGTCATGAATCTCGTTATTATAGATATTGGCTGCATGATCAAGACCTGCAGATTGGATGCAATGAATCCCCCAGATGGAGGCTCCAGCCTTGATATTATGGACGTGGTTATCATTGATATTTACAGAGTAACTGGCGGAGCCATTGATAGGCCAGGCGATCATGCCAGACTCGATATCATAGATCTCGTTGTGGTGGACATTGGTGGCTCCGTCTGTGTGGGAGCTCCAGGTAAGACCCTGCCACCAGGCAGACGTGGTTCTCATTCCGCTGATGGTGTTATGGTGGATTTCAATATTGCTGCTCATGTGAATTTGCATGCTTGTAACGCTTTTGGTGACGTTTCCACCGGACAGGGTATTGTTATGTACAGAGGAGTCGAACAACTCATAACTATATATACCGTAGATTGTAGAGGCTAAATTGTCATTACTGGTAGGGAAGTTGACCTGGTTATCTGAGATATCCATAAAGGTCTGATAATCCAGACCAATGCTGTATTGGGAGATATCATTCAAGGTGCAACCTTGTACCACGCTGTTCTCATCCGACAAGTAGGTCATGCCGATCAATCTGATGCCTTGATAGGCATGGTTTACGGTGATATTATAGTAAGTGTTGTTGTTGTTTTGGGCTGAATTAGCTTTGCTATAGACACCCATGCTGTTGTGGTTTGAGCGATCCAGGGTGACGGTGCAATTTTGGATGACATTATAGGAGCTGCCGCCATTTTCTGGGGTATCTGTTATCAGATAGCCGTATTCGACGTCTGTCGTTCCTGCCGCATTGCTGACATCGATACCATCAAAGGTCACGTAATCTACGCCGGCCAGTTTAAACACGTAATCTGTGGCTCCGGAGGTACCGGGAACGGTGACTACGGGATTAGCACCAGCGCCAGATTTTACGAAGCTGATGGGATTGTCAGCTGTGCCAGTGACGATAATCGCCGGAATCATCGCTGCTTCGTTGAAGCTAAGTCCGGCCGGTACGTTGAATACAACGCCGTCCTGACCTACACCAGCGCCATTCAGCGCAGTGATAGCTTCGGTGAAAGAGCTGAAGTTGTCTGGCCCGCTGCCAGCAGGATCGATAGTCTTTTGTCCTCTCAGAGGAAGTCCGCCGGTAGTGAAAGACCAGATCGGGCAATCGGTGGACTCGCCATAAGTATTATAAGGAACTACCTGCCAGTAATGGGTAGTGCTATGAGCCAAACCACCCGGGTTGTAGCTGAGTACATTTCCCAGATCTGTGTTATTTTCGATATTTGTAGGGGGATTATCGGTGCCAAAGAACAGTTTGTAGCCTGTGGGGATAGCACCGCTAGGGGCAGTCCAGTTCAGGGTACTGCTCGTCACTACGTATGTAGCTCCGTCTGCCGGGCTGTTGATATGCGCGGGGTTGGGAGGTGTATCGTAGGTGAAGGCAGTGTAATTGATTTTTACATTGGGGCGGATTGATGCTGTAGTTCCATTGGTTGTGGGAGCAGAACTATCTCTATGCCAGGTAAGATGCTGGCCGGTGGCTGCAGTAGAGTATAGTTTACCTCCAGTAGAGCTGCCGCCAGCGCCGCCAGCGCCGCCTCCGCCGTAGTTCCTTTCTACCAGAACCATCAGGTTTTGGCCTTCATCCAAAATAAACTCGCTATCAAGGGAGAGTTGATTCCAGCCATCGGGCATGAGTCCGGTCTGAACTTGATCGTAGTGCAGGCTGGCGCCACTGATCATAGCGTCCCAGACATCGTTGGTCAGGGCATTCTCG
>JALNWR010000194.1 GCA_023230795.1 Candidatus Cloacimonadota bacterium | reverse complement strand
GCCGATCGCTTTTTGCATCACATGGTGCGCCGCATAGTGGGCACTCTCGCCTACATCTCCCATTTTGATTTACCTGCGGATACCATAGACAAGATCCTGGCAGATGCCTGCCCCCGGCAGAATCTGGTATGCACGGCTCCGGCGCAGGGACTCTACCTGATCGGGGTCAAGTATCCGCCAGAACTGCTTGACGGCAAAGCCACCTGTAAATTATCTGACATAAGAGGAAGGTTAGCATGAAATACAAAATCCCTCGGGGAACATACGACATATTTCCCAAAGACAGTGCCCGCTGGCATCATGTGATAGACACATTCCGCCGGGTAGCACAGAGCTTTGGTTACGAAGAAATCACTACTCCCATCTTTGAGATGGCGGAGGTCTTTGAGCGCAGCTCCGGAGAAAGCTCTGATGTGGTGCAAAAAGAGATGTACCGCTTTCAGGACCAGAAGGGGCGCAGCTTTGCTCTGCGTCCGGAAGGCACAGCTGGAGTGGTGCGCGCTTATGTGGAAAACCATCTTGACCGCGTGGGCGGCAAAAGTAAGTTTTACTATATAGGCCCGATGTTTCGATACGATCGTCCTCAGGCCGGACGCTACCGTCAATTCTACCAATACGGGATAGAATTTATCGGCAGCAACAATCCCTATTACGATGCAGAGGTGATCGCGCTGGAGATGCAGTTTCTGGCTGAATTAGGCTTGAAAAACGTCTCTCTTGAGATCAATAGCGTGGGATGCGCACAGTGCTCTGAGGATTATGATGAGGCTCTGCGTGCATATTACAAGCCGCATATGGACGGGCTCTGTCCGGATTGCCAGAAGCGCTATCATGTCCGCCCTCGCCGTCTTCAGGATTGCAAGGCTGCTTATTGCAGGACCCTGAAGGCCGCTGCCCCCTCGCAATTGGATTATCTGGATCAGGATTGCAAAGAGCACTTCACTCAGGTGAAAAGCTATCTGGATCAGATGGACGTAAAATACCAGGTGAATCCCGGCATAGTGCGCGGTCTGGATTATTATACCAATACAGCCTTTGAGCTCATCGTAGATGCTCTGGGCGCACAGAATTCCATCGCCGGAGGAGGCAGATACAACAGCCTGATTTCCCAATTCGGGGGCAAGGATACTGCAGCCATCGGCTTTGCCGGAGGCTTTGAGCGGCTGCTATTGGCCTTGGAAAAGGAAGGCATAGCGGGCTATGAACCCATCAAGCCCAGGGTCTATCTGATCGGCATCGGAGAAGCCGTAAGAGCTATGGCAATCGAGTATCTCAGCAAGCTGCGCAAAGATGGCATCTATGTGGAGTACAATCCCGACAAAAGCTCATTCCGGGCACAGATGAAGGCCGCTGATGCCAGTGGGGCCAGATATGCCCTCATCATAGGCGAGGACGAGCTGGCAGCAAAAATGCCCACCTTGAAAGACCTGGAGAGTTCACAGCAGCATAGCGTGGATTATCGGCAACTCTTGGATATCCTGAACTAATAATGTTAACTGTAAGGCCATAAATAGGAGATAAATGCTCTATACCAAGATTTCCGCTTACCTGGAGCAATCACGATTTTTTAGTGGCCTTTTGCCGCTAAAGCGCGGCACTCAGATCTACCATCTCAATCAAAGCGCCAGAGCCTTGATGACAGCTCACCTTTGGGCAAAAACCGGCAAGGACATCATCCTGGTCTCTCAAGATGATATCATCGCTGAAGAGCTCTGGGACGATCTGGTCACTCTGGTGGGGCGCGAGAATGCATTTTATCTGCCGGATTACGAGATACTTCCTTATGAGGAGCGTTCTCCGCATTATTCCATCCGCGCCACCCGGATGATCACTCTGCTGAATGCCATCACAGATTTGCCGGCCATCTACAGCCTTTCCATCCGCTCATTTCTGCGCTACATCCCCAGCAAAGCAAGTCTGAGCCGGCATATACTGCAGCTCAAGAAAGGCGATAGCATCGATCCCGAACAGCTGCTCAAAAGCCTGCAAAACATGGGCTATGAGATAGAATATCAGGTCTCTACTGTGTATCAGGCTGCTCGGCGCGGGGGCATTATAGACATCTTTTCACCGCCCAGCCTGCAACCCGTGCGTCTGGAATTTTGGGGTGACGAAATCCTCTCTATCCGGGCTTTTTCTACCAATACTCAACGTTCTATCCCCGGTGAAGTGGGCGAAGTCACCATCATTCCTGCCCGAGAAATCTCTCTGGATGATATCGATTCCGGTTCTGTGATCATTTCCAAAGTGCGGGATAAGGGCTTTTTTGAAGGCATAGAGAATTACTTCAGTTTGCTCACAAAGGAGCTTTCCTCTTTTGTGGATTACTTTGAGGATGACAGGAGCATCTTCGTATTCAGCAATTTCAGCTATGTGAAAGAAGAGATTGCAGAGCTTACCCAGCAGACCTTAATCCAATACCGTAAAGAGCTCAAACGTAGCAGCCGTGGCAAGGTGCCCAAGGTGAATAAGCTGATCCTGGACGAAGAGGCCTTTTATCAGCGCATCACTGCCCGCGAGAGCATATTCCTCTCGCAAAGCGAATTTATCCTGCCCGAAATCGAGCAAAACATCCGCGCTCCATTTGAATCCCAACCCGTGTTTGAAGCCGATCTATCTTTGGTGGGAGATACCCTGCAAGCCAAGCGGGATAGTGGCTGGCAGCATTATCTGCTCTTCAATAACCACTCTCAGGAAAAGCGGATGCGTCAGATGATCTCGGAAATGGCTGATTATCAGAGCCACATCGGAGTCTTGCATGAAGGCTTTGATATCGAAGACGCCAGGCTCGGCATCTGGACCGAGCATGAGATATTTAACCGCTATAAACACAAGCGTTATGCTCCCCGTTTTGCCCCCGGAGAGACCATCGTGGATTATGAGAATCTCAAACCCGGGGACTATGTGGTGCATGTGGATCATGGTATCGGCGTCTTTGAAGGCCTGAAAATCATCCGTCTGGACGGGCAGGATGTGGAATGTCTGGTCTTGCGTTATGCCAAAGACGACAGGGTCTATGTGCCTACCTTCCAGCTTTCTCTGGTTACCAAATACGTGGCAGAAGAGGGTTCTGCTCCGGTATTGAACAGACTGGGCAGCGCCAAATGGCAAAATACCAAGCGGCGTGCCACTCAGCAGATTGAGCTGATCGCCGCCGATCTGGTGAGGCTTTATGCCGAGCGCAGCAGTCGTCCCGGCCTGGCGCATGCCGCAGATACCCAGTGGCAAAAAGACCTGGAAAGCTCCTTTATCTATGAAGATACGCCAGATCAGAAGCGGGCTGCCCGCGAGATCAAAGATGATATGGAACTGCCTGCGCCGATGGAGCGTTTGCTCTGTGGTGATGTGGGTTTTGGCAAGACCGAGGTGGCCATCCGCGCCGCTTTCAAAGCGATAAACAGCGGCTTTCAAGTGGCAGTGCTTGCCCCCACCACTTTGTTGGTAGAGCAGCATTTCCGCGTCTTCAAAGAGCGCCTTGCTCAATATCCGGTGCGCACCGCCATGCTTTCCCGCTTCCTCTCCAAAGCTATGATAGATAGTGATATCCAGGATATAGCCTCCGGCAAAGTGGATATCGCTATCGGCACGCACAGACTGCTCTCCAAAGACGTGAAATTCCCCAAATTGGGACTGCTGATTATAGATGAAGAACACCGTTTTGGTGTGCGTCACAAAGACCGTCTGCGCAGGCTGCAAAGCAATGTGGATACGCTGTATATGAGCGCTACTCCCATCCCTCGCACCTTGAATATGGCGCTGGCCAAGCTCAAGGAAATATCCCTGATGCAGACCTCGCCCAAAGAACGCCTGCCCATCCGCACCATCATCACCCCCCGTGATCTGGAAGTGATCAAAGACGCCATCCGCCGCGAAGTGGACCGTGCCGGCCAGGTTTTCTTTGTGCACAATCGCGTGCAGACCATCGAGACTGTGGCTCTGGAGCTGCGTCGGGAAATGCCTGATATCAGCTTTTTGGTGGGACATGGGCAAATGTCTGAGAAACATCTGGAAGAGGTGATGAGCGCATTTGTAGAACGGCAGGCTCAGGTCCTGGTCTGCACCACCATCATCGAAAATGGCATCGATATTCCCAATGCCAATACCATATTGATAGACCGCGCCGATACCTTCGGCCTGGCCCAGCTTTATCAAATGCGCGGACGTGTGGGGCGCAGCAATCGCCGTGCCTATGCCTATCTGCTTATTCCCAAAGGAACTACCACAGTAGCCAGACAGAGACTAGAAGCCCTTACTCAATACGATTATCTGGGCGCCGGATTCCAGGTAGCGCTGCGCGATCTGGAACTGCGGGGAGCCGGAACCATCCTGGGCACCAAACAAAGCGGCATCATCCAGGCCATCGGATTTAACTATTACAATCGTCTCTTGGGACACGCTATCGAAGCGGTGGAAAGTGGCGACAGCTCCAGCCTTTATGCGGAAGACAGCCCCAGTACCCGCCAGAGCATCCGCACCGAAGTAGATCTGTATTTTCCCCCTGAATATATCGATAACGATGAAGAGCGCCTGCGGGTATATCGCCGTCTCTCCGAATTGGATAATCTGGCGGATATCGAGGATTTTGCCGATGAACTCACCGATCGCTTTGGTGACATTCCCCAAAATGCACAGTGGTTACTGCTTTACTTCAAGATAGATCTTTTGGCAAAACGGCTCAAATTGCGCAATTGCACGGTGAAACGCGGCACCATGACCATAGAGTTTGACGGTTCACACACCCCGCCCAAGGCCAATATCCTGCGGTTTGGGGGCAAATTATCCGAGCCTTTCCGCTTTGAAGCAGAGCGAAATCTCAAAATCATCATCGAGCTGGAGGATGGGCTGGATTCTCTACAGCAGTTTGAGCGGGCGATAGAGATTTTGGGGATATGGGAGTGAGGGCTGAGAGTTATGAGTTGTCAGTTTGCTATCTGAATAGGGGTAGGGGAGTTATCCATTACTGGCTCCCCTCCCTCCAAACCGTACGTGCGGTTCTCCCGCATACGGCTTTCCAGAAAACAGGTTTCTCATTTAAGAGACTGGCATAATT
>JALNWR010000193.1 GCA_023230795.1 Candidatus Cloacimonadota bacterium | reverse complement strand
TCGGTTTCGTAGCAACCAACAACAAGGTATGTCTCAGTGCAAATGGTTCCAGGAGGTAGTATATCAGTTCTTGCTAGAACTCGTCTCTTTCCATCACTACCCGGGTTGCCAGCATGCTCTGAACCCGACCTTGAACAAATCACCTTCCATTTATCAATCATTTCGGTGCCTACAGAAATATCGTTGCGATTGTACGGACCTATTCCCTTTTGCCAATATAACTTAATGTTGCCAGTTGTTTGAGGCGTAACAAATGTGCGTAGCCCAAAAGGCTTATATGCTGAAACTTGGTCATTCATACGGGTCTCATTAGTAGATAGCACCTTCCTAATAATTGGAATAGCCTGTCCATGTCGAATGAAAGTTTTATACTCGTTTAGAGCTCTGATTGACTCTGATTCTTGTTCGCCATGCTTGTTCACAATTTTGCAAAGGCCTTGATGATCTTTTTCCCAAAGAAAATAACAAATACCTCCAGCTACACTAACCCCCGGAAACACATCAGAAGAATCTTCATAATCCATTACATAGCTCATACGTACATCATTAAGCATCTTATTTCTGAACTCATCAAGGCCCTTCCCTCCAGCAAACCATCTGGCTGGAATTATCATAGACAGGTATCTCGGATTAAGTTTAATTGATTGTTCAACAAACTTATTATATATTGGCGTAGCACTCTTTCCAAAGCCACCATCACCCATTTGATAAGGTGGATTTCCTATAATAACGTCAAATTTCATTTTGAATAGCTCCTCAGGGTTTTCTGTGTGGATAAAGGAATAGGCATGGCTTTCCAGGGCTTCGCTTCGGTCGTAGTTTGCCTCATTGGCGCCGCAGAATACGCAGCGTCCCTTTTCCCATGTGTGTTCAATACGGTTATAGCGAATATTGCCCTCATCGTTTTTAAAAGCAGTGCAAACGGAGTATTCCCCGTTGGCTTTTTTGCTGCAATACAGCGAGCGCCTGGAAAGCAGCGCAGTAAGCTCTGTAATGGGCAGACCAAATAGCTGTTTGGTGAAGATATGGTTAATTCGGGTCTGGAGGTCCGGGATCTGCGTTTCCAGTCCTTTATCCAGGCGTTTGGCGATCTCCCGCAGGAAGACTCCGGATTTGCAGGCGGGGTCCAACCATGTGCTATTCTTATCGCTAAAAAGGCTGGCAGGAAGCAGGTCCAGCATTTGATTCACCAGCTCGGGTGGGGTAAAAACCTCGTCACTGCTCAGGTTTGCAATGCAGGATAGCACATCGGGGTTGTGCTTATGTTCAGTAAGCATTGGCCAGCTCCAAAAAATGCGCGGGAGGATATTCCTTTTCGGGACTTGGGATAAATACATCTTCACCCAGATCGGAAAAAAGGGGCAGTTCTTTTAGCGATTCATGCTCCAGCAAACCGTGAAAAGTAAAATCCCGGCGTTTGATAAGATGGTTATTGATAGGTGACCATTCAGAGAAGATAATGGGCTTGGGCTTAGCTTCCACAGTTTGCAAACTCAGGGCGTCTCCGTGAATGATGTTGCGCCTTAAGATATATTGCACCGAAGCCCGGCATTCGTCCTTTGTTTGGTTTTTAAAAAGCTCCATATAATAGGATTCGAAGATGCCAAAGAGCCTTTCCCGGCAGTGGATTACATTATCCTCCTGGATATCGATGCCATAGATAGAGCTTATTGCGATTATCGCATAGCGTTCAAAATCAAATTGGGATTTACTATAGCGCTTTTTCACTATCTCCAGCTTGCGCCTGATGATTTCGGTAAGGAAATTGCCTGTGCCGCAGGCGGGCTCCAAAAAGCGGGATTCGATGCGTTCGGTTTCATGCTTTACCAGATCCAGCATGGCGTTCACTTCCCTATTTCCGGTGAGCACCTCGCCATAATCCGCAACTCGCTGCTTGGATTTTACTTGTTCTTCATTATTCAAATGAAAATCAGAGATATTTTGCGCCACTATATCTTCCTTTTTTCAGTATTCGTGTAAGCTATGATAATATCTTGATCAGGACTAAGGTCAAAAGCCTTCTGTTCATCTTCGAATAATCCTTCTTTCCATATATTTCGGATATCTGCAATGATTTGATTCATGAGCACCTCGCTACCTGATTTTCTTTTTTACCAAGAATATACAATCTTGTTTTTATGTCAATCTCAAATTCTCTGATATCCTGCATTTTTTGTAAAAGCATGATTTGGGTTCTGCTCGGTGCATGGTATCTAAAATGGCGTCCCTACAGGACTCAAACCATTGTGCGGCTGTCGGTTTGCTATCTGAAATTTCGTCCCTAAGGGACTCTTGTGGTTGTTTGTTTTGTTGGGGGAGGGAATCCTACATGAAAAGTCCAGTGGAGGAGACGGGTCCTAAGGGACTCTGATGGTTGGTTGTTTTGTTGGGAGTCTATCTAAGATACCGTCCTACGGGACTCTGATGGTAGGTTGTCTTTTTGGGATGAAATAGATTTCATGGTTATTTAAAATCATTATCTTCAGGAAATCACCTATATCTGCAATCCGCCTTAAAAGACTATGAGACGTTTAAAGCCACTATTCCTACGGAAACCACCTATATCTAAAATCCGGCTTAAAAGACTTTAGCTGGCGGCTTTAGCCGCCATTCTCGAGGCTGACGCTGGCGACAAGACTTTTCCCCCGCCTTTGAAGGCGGGGCACACGCAGCTATATTTTCGTTTTCTCTGAGTAAACTTGATTTGGCTACAAAAAAGCTAAACTCTCCATAGCTTTTCAAACTCTGAGCCTCTCACCTTAGGAACTATAAAGCTCGCTGTACTCGCTCAAACCAAAGGTATTAGGGCCTGTCTTGATAAAACGATCCATTCGATTCACCTTCTTCAGCAAAGCAGAAACTATGGATTCCCGAAATAGTTCAATACCATACTGATTTCTGCATTTCTGTATGATCTCGGTTACATGAAGCGGCCGCCTGGCTGCTCTAAGGATCTGATAAGCAAGCTCCACTTGAGATTTTGGCTTTTCATCATCCTCAGCCGGTGTTTGTTTCTTCCCTTTAAGGGCTTCCCGAACTGCACGTAGCTGGGCTTTCAGCTTGATTTCTTCCACTTCCAGAATGGCCTGACGGATATCATCGTATGTCATGACGAACTCCTGATATTTAGTATGGAATCTTGACTGTAAAGTAGATGAGTATGTCAAGTTTTTTTCTTGATTTTACAGAAAAGAGCTGAGGTGTGAATTGTGAACTCGCCGAGTCCATAATAGGGCTATATAGATAATGTATGATGGTCAAAGTCATTGTTTTTGAGTGTGATTATTCTCAGAAGAACCAGTGAATCCATCTTGAAAGGGTGTTTATGATGTTTGAGGCCATTGATTTTGAGAAAATCACCTATTTTTATTATCCGGCTTAAAAGACTAAACAACGTTCAAGGTCATGATTTCCCAGGACGTCACCTACATTTATTATCCGCCCTGAAAAACTAATTGCCATATCAGTTCATTATTTTTCAGAAAACCACCTATATCCTGAATCCGGCTTAAAAGACTTTAGCTGGCGGCTTTAGCCGACATTCATCAGGTCAACACGCGCGACAAGACTTTTCCCCCGCCTTTGAAGGCGGGGCACCCGCAGCTATATTTCTGTTTATGCGAACAAGCTTGATTTGGCTACAAAAAGGACGGATACCGCCTCAACTATCTAAACCTTCTAAACCTTCTCAACCTTTTCCTCCTCCCCATTATCCAGATGAGGGATTCATTCGGAGCGCGCCTGTATAGTCCGTGGCAAATTTGAATATACAGGTCCGGGTGCCTGGCCTTAAAAGGCCAGGAAAAAGTCTTGGCCGGAGAGCTGCTCTGGCACGTGCCGGTTAAAACCGGCACCTAAAGTCTTTTAAGGAAGATAGGCGATTATCTTTGCAGTATGGAGACAAGCTCTGCGGAGGGCAAGTCAATTGTCTTTGCGCAAAGACAAGCTCTCCAGTGGGCTAATTATCTTTGCAGTATGAAAACAATCTCCGCAGAGCGTAGGTCAGTTATCTTTGCAGTATGAAAATAATCTCCGCAGAGCGTAGGTCAATTATCTTTGCAATATGAAAACAATCTCTGCGGAGATAGGGGTAGGGGATGTCTCCTCAGGCTAAATCTGGCCCGTATAGCTATGCCAGCCCTTCACCTTGGGCAGCAGCCCTGCATTTATAGCCGCGGCCAGGCTTTGGCAGGGCAGATCCGCCAAATCCTCCCGCTCTATACTCGCCAGATCCACTTTGCAGATATGGTGCATGCTCCACATCATTTTGCTATACAGATAATTCCAGCTCAAGATGGGTTTATCCAGATTTGCTTTCAGGGCGTTGTATAGAGGAAGGTAGGTTTTGATATCATCTTTGAAGGCCTCCGAGGGCTGTAGCGAGAATATGCGTTTTTGAATCTCTGCAAAGCGGCTCTGGCCCGAGTGTCTTTTCCCGTGAGGGGCGCGGCGAAGCAGGAATTTTTGCAACTTGGGACTGAAATAGATTACGCTGCCATCTGCTTTTCCGGTGTAACCCATGATTAGATTTTTGAATTTTACTTGCATTTTGTATCTCCTTTGGTGCCGATTTATTTTATTTTTTGGAATTGTCAGCACTCAATCTCTATTGGCCGGACTGCTTGTGGACACCTTAGCCTTCGATTTGATTTTCATTCGTTTTTAACTCGAGCTGACTCGTATCTTCGAGTGGACTCGAGTTAAAAGCGAATTGGAAACAAGATGAAAGGTAGTGTGTTGATAGGTTGGTTTCTGAGATTTTTAATTTGTTTTATCTGGTTGTGATAGGGGAAATAATAGGTGTTCAATATGTCTTAAGGCATATATGGTGAGTCGAAAGGTTCAATCATGTCTTTCAGGAATAGATGGTGGGAGATTCATGATGTTTTATCTGCCTTTAGGAATAGATGGTGGGAGATTCATGATGTTCAATTTGACCTTAGAAATAGATGATGGGAGATTCATGGTATTCAATTTGACCTCAGGAATAGATGATTGGAGATTTATATTATTGAGAAATCACCTATATAATCTATCTGCCTTAAAAGACTTTAGCTGGCGGCTTTAGCCGCCATTCTCGAGGCTGACAC
>JALNWR010000192.1 GCA_023230795.1 Candidatus Cloacimonadota bacterium | reverse complement strand
GCCGGAGTACTATCAGCTAAGTGCGCTTTCATCTTGTATCGATAGTGGTACTCCGGATACTGAAGGGCTAAATCTGCCCCCCATGGACCTGGCAGGCAACCATCGCATAGCCAATGGCAGGATTGATATAGGCTGCTATGAATATGGCTCTGATCCCTATGTGGGTATCGATGATCCCGCCTTGCCGCCTCCTGCACAGGCTATCTCAATATCTGTATATCCCAATCCTTTATTCAATGCAAGCAAAGCTGCCGGGGTATTTATCGAATTCACATTGCCCCAAAAGCCTGCTTCTCAACCTTTGATACAGATTTTCAATATCCGCGGGCAGAAAGTTAAAAATATCCAGTTGAGCGAAAGCTATAACAGCCTTGTTCACAAAGCCGGACTGTCGGGAGATGTAAAACTAAATGGGGAGCTCTTTTCCACAGTCTGGAATGGCAAGGATGATCAGAACAGACCGCTTGCTTCAGGAACTTATATTGTTAAGGTGATGGCAGATAGGATGGTAGCCACCACGAAGATCACGATCATCAAATAGAATAAAGATATTTGGGCGAGTTTACTTTCTCCCTCAGGGTCAAGTTATTCGGGACGGCACAACTCCCAATGGCCGCACGGAGCTGTCGTGATGAGCGCAAAATAAGGTTCTATTGAAAATTGGAAAAAAGCTTGTATTGAGCTTGCTACTGAGAAATATCTTGACGAATAAAGCCGTATCAGACTTTTGGATCAGACACGATAAGATATAGTGAAAATTAACGAAGAAGGGAGCAAAAGCCAATGAAGAAGTTTTCCTGGCGAGGTCTTTCAATAATCATATTCATATTAGTTACAGCATTTTATCTGGCTCCTTTGGCGATCCCGAATTTGCCTGGGTGGTGGTCTCAACACACACTCAAGCTCGGGCTTGATCTAAAGGGCGGAATGCAGATTCTTTTGGAAGTGGATACTTCCCAACTTTCTGCTGCAGATGCTCGTGGCGCAGTGGACCAGAATATTAAGATCATCCGTGAACGTATCGACCAATTTGGAGTAGCCGAGCCTTCTATCCAGAAACTCGGAGAAAAAAGGATCATGGTTCAGCTGCCTGGAGTCAGTGACTTCCAAGCTGCAGAAAATCTGATCAAACAAACCGCTATGCTTGAATTTAAGGTAGTAGCCCAGCCCGACGAAGCCAGACGAATCCTGGATACTATCGACGCCAATATCACGGCCAATATCGATAAATTTCCGGCCTTGAACGAGCTGGACGAGCTGGATAAACAGATTTTGGCTGAATCCGACTCTCTGGAACAAGATAGTAAATCCGGAGTATTCAACAGCCTCATCCGCCCCGGCGAGATGGATTATGAAGTTCAATACGACAGCGTTCGGCTGATTCAGAACTTGATGGCGGATTCTCTGTTTCATCAGATGATCCCCGCCGGATGGGACCTCTCGCTGGAACGTGCTGTATCCGGAGCTCCCAGAGAAGACCGCACCCTGCATGTCCTATCATCGGCAGTGCAGCTTTCCGGAAACGATCTGGCCAGAGCCAAGGTAGAATACGGCTCTTCCACCTCTACCGATCCTCGCATTGCAAATAAACCTTATATCTCCATCGAGATGAAGCGCGAGGGTGCCCGCAAGTTTGAACGCGTGACTGCCGACAACGTTGGCAAGCGCCTGGCCATAGTCCTGGATGATGTGGTTTATTCTGCACCAAACATTCAGGAACGTATTGGTGGCGGCAGAGCGCAGATCACCGGAAGATTCACTTCTGCCGAGGCTAATGAACTGGCCATCGTGCTCAATACCGGAAATCTGATCGCACCCATCAAGCCTGTTTCCACTTCTATCATCGGCGCCACGTTGGGCTCTGATAGTATCCGCAGTGGTTCACTGGCAGGAATGGTAGGCCTGGCAATAGTCATGCTGTTTATGATTTTTTATTACAAATTATCCGGTCTGATTACAGACTTAGCCCTCATCTTCAACGTGGGCTTTGTGCTGGCGATCCTGACCGCTTTTGGTGGAACCCTTACCCTGCCCGGTATCGCTGGCATCATCCTCACCATCGGTATGGCGGTGGATGCGAATGTCCTGGTGTTTGAACGTATCCGTGAAGAACTGGATACAGGCAAGACCCCCCGCTCCGCAGTAGATTCCGGTTACAAACGTGCAACCATCACGGTCTGGGATGCAAATATCACCACCCTCATCGCCGCTGCGGTCTTATATCAATTCGGCACTGGCCCCATCCGTGGCTTTGCCATTACCCTCACCATCGGGATCATTGGTTCGATGTTCTGCGCCCTGGTATTTGTGCGCTCCATCTTCGATACCTTTGTAGTCACCGGCACCAAAAAGACTTTGAGTATCTAAGGAGAGCATGATGAGATTATTACAGAATACAAACATTCCTTTTGTGGGAGTCCGTAAGATCGCTTATGTGATTTCTGCCATCCTCATCCTCGCTGGACTCATCGGTCTTTTTGCCCGTGGATTGAATTGGAGTATAGATTTCACCAGTGGTGTAGCCACTAAGGTCAATCTTCTGGCTTTGGACAGCAATGTAGCTCCCATCCAGATTGATGAATTGCGCAGTGTCTTGATGAATAACGGCTATCCTGAAGCTGAAATCCAGCATGTAGGAGCCGAAGAATCCTCTACCTTCATGATCAAACTCAAAAGCCAGCAGGCTGATGACGAAGTATCCGCGGATACCAAAACCCGGATAATTGAGATCATCCGGGAAAATTTCCCGGAGCATGTGAAGGGACGCGACATCAATACTCAAGTGATCCTGGAGATTTACGAAGTAGGCCCCAAAGTGGGCGGCGAGCTTCGCACTCAATCTCTCCTGGCAGTGTGTATTGCGCTAGTTCTGATGATAGCCTATATCTGGTTCCGCTTCGAGCTCACCTTTGGCCTGATGGCTATAGTGGCTCTGGCGCATGACGTCATCATCATCGTGGGTATCTTCGCCCTTACCGGAAAGGAGATTTCCGTTCAGATCATTGCGGCTCTGCTCACCATCGTGGGTTATAGCATCAATGATACCATCGTGATCTTCGACCGCATCCGCGAAGACCTGAAAGCCAAAAGGAAAGAACCTCTGGCGCAGGTGATCAACATCTCGATAAACCAGACCCTATCCCGGACCATCATCACCTCCGGAACCACCCTGATCACAGCCCTGGCCCTGTATTTCTTTGGCGGCGCTGTCTTAAACGACTTTGCCTTTGCCATCGTCCTGGGTGTGATCTTTGGTACCTATTCCTCAATCTTCATCGCCAGCAACCTGGTGATTGATTTTACTAAAGCCACACACAAAGAAAAACAAACTGCACAGCACCTTTCCAAACGGAAATAAGCTGAGATAAAGCACTTGAAAAGCCCGGAACCTTCCGGGCTTTTCTTTTCTGTAGCAGTTAATTCTCCAAAATATCGAACTTTTATTTTTATAATGGTTTATCGATAGTATCCTTAGCTTTCATCTATGTCTATTAGGTCACAAATTCTTTACCCTGGTGGGATAAGATTTATGATCCCGGATGAAGATGCTTTCAAAACTAGTCCCAACGGGACGGCATTTTAGATAGCAACCTACCGCTACACAAGGTTATAGAGTCCTGTAGGGACGGCATTTCAGATAGCAAATACCGACCAGTCCATAATCAGACTCTCGTAAAATGGGGGAATGCCTGAAACGTCTATAGTGCAATGTCAAGCTCTAATTGCGGTTTTTCTGCAATGCGTGGCGATATTCCGTTAAAATTAGCCCAAGCCATGTTGGCTGCCACCTCAAATCCATCTGATAATATGCTGAAAACCTATGCCCCAAGCAGCCCAGAACCTCCTCTCGCCCTATTGCCGAACTTGCTTCTAATTCGTTTTTAACTCGAGCTGACTCGAAGCTTCGAGTGGACTCGAGTCAAAAACGAGTTAAAACTGGCTCGAAATATCGGGCAGGAATGGGGGTTTTGTAATGGACGCAGTTTGAACAGGTCATTATCCAGCTTTTAATCCGGGATATATCAGCTGAGATTTTAGGCTGTTTATGCACTTCTTCTCCCATCTTTGCGTCTATATCAGGCAGGCTCCCAAAAAAATCATTGACGGAAACTGAAATCAAAAAAAACTTGGTATTAACGAAAAACTTTATAGGGGTTATCATGAGATTTGCCATAGAGAAAAAGGAATTGCTTTCCTGCATACAGCATTTGGTGAGCGTAGCGCCCACCAAAAACGCTTCTCCCATTCTGACTAATTATCTGATCCAGGCATCAGAGGATACTTCCCTGGTGCGCATCACTGCTTCAGATTTGAAAATTACTGTGGTGGTGGAATTTACCGCAGCCGTGAGTGAAAGTGGGACGATCGCCGTCTCGGCCCGGCATTTTAACGAGATTATCAATTTCATGCCTGAGGCCATGATCGATTTCTGGCGTCATGACGAACTCTTGATGATACAGTGCAAAAAGATCGATTTTAATCTTTTGATTGCGGATCACACCTTGTTCCCTGAGGTTCCCAAGGTCAATTTTGACAAAGCTATCAGAATAGATGGCAAGCTTTTGGACCGGATGATCTCCAAGACCATGTTTGCGGTATCCACCGATGTCAATCGGGCTGTATTGACCGGAGTATGCTGGAAGATCATGCAGGATATGCATCTGATGGCTGCTACGGATGGACGCAAAGTGGCTGAGATCAAGATAAAAAACTCTTCGCTACTGGAAAATCCTGGCGAGTTGAGTTCTGCTTCAGAAGAAAATATATTCCCGGATGCGGCCCGAGAAAACGAGATCGAAAGAATCATTCCGGTAAAGACTCTGAGCTTCCTGCAAAAGATTTTGGAGGGTAGTAAGACTCAAGTGAAAGTCTTGATCGAGCCCAGCAAAATGATCTTTTCCTGCGATAATTTTTTGGTATTCTCTCAAGTGATAGAGCATAAATTCCCGGAGTATCAGAAAGCCTTTGTAGATACCCTGCAAAATCAATTTGAGATAGATAAGGAAACCTTAAGGGAAGCCATTCGCCGCGTAGCTTTAGTAGCACCGGATGATAATATGAGAATCCGTTTTGAGCTGGATAGCGAACGCTTTGAAGTGAATACTTCGGATCG
>JALNWR010000191.1 GCA_023230795.1 Candidatus Cloacimonadota bacterium | reverse complement strand
TGCTAACTTTGATCATCTTTAGTCTGTCTTCGGTATTCCATCTCCACGGCAAAGAAGGCGGCGAAAACAGCGAAGCCCTGGCGCCGATCCCAGAGCCCTGGATCACTCAAACCATCCCTGCCGGAGGCTCGATCTTCTCCGTGCTGGCAAATCTGGGACTGCCCGGAACTGAGATCGGTATGGCGTCCTGGCGCTTTGGTGACTTTATAGATGTCACCACCATACAGCCGGGAGACACTCTGCATGTGATCCTGAATGAAGCCGGCGATAAAATAAGCAAAATGGTATTTGTGCAGGAGCCCACGGTCCGTCATAATTTTGAAGCTAAGGGTGATTCTCTGGCCTATACCAGAGAGGCTCTGCCTGTGCATATGCGCAAACGCATTCTGGATGGAACCCTGGAAACCACTCTGGATGCCGCTTTGTTAGCTTTGGGACTGAGCCCTGTCGATAAGCAGAATATAAACAACGGCCTGGAAGGTGAGATTGATTTTCAGCGGGACGCCAGAAAAGGTGATAGTTTCCGGGTCTTTATCGAGGAACGCATTTTCGAAGGTAAGCCCCTGCCCCGCGCTAAGATACTATATGTAAATTACGAGGGAGTAAGAACCGGGTTTCATGAGCTCTTCCGCTATCAGCAAGACGATGAGAATTCGGTCTTAAACGGGCTTTACAACAAAGACGGTAAGAGCAACAACGCCAGCGGAGTGGGCTATCCCCTGGCCAGCATTCACGTGAGCTCTCCTTTTGGCAAAAGGCTGGACCCCTTTACCGGCCGCTGGGCAAATCACCAGGGAGTGGATTATCGGGCTCCCTATGGCACTCCTGTTTACGCTGTAGCCCATGGCACGGTAACTGCATCTCGCTACAATGGCGGATATGGCAATGAGGTCCGCATCAAACATCCCAGTGGGATGATCACCCTGTATGCACATCTGCAAAGATGCAGCGTGAGAGCCGGCCAAGCCGTGAAGCGGGGACAGATCATCGGCCGCGTAGGCTCCACCGGCAGGTCCACCGGAGCGCATTTGCACTTTGGTCTGAAAAGCGAAGGCAGATATATCAATCCCAGTCGCCTGAGAATGGTTGGAGCCGAAAAGCTGAACAAAAAGCAAATGGAAGAATTTCGACAGCAGAAGGAAGTGATCCGGGCTCAGATGGATAGCATACTAAACCCGCAAGTAGCCCAGAGATAATTTAGCCGCAATAGCGCCTTCTGCATTTAGCTCTGCTGCTTTTATATACAGCAGAGCTCAGTGCTGAGCTTTATCTGCCCTGATCTCCCATATCAAAAAGATCGGCAAAATAGGAATCGTAATATAAAGCGGTGAGGCTGCCATCCTGAGCATACATCACATGCAGGGTGCGGGTATTGGTCAGAAACCAGATCAATTGTTGGGTTTCCTCTTCAAAGTGATTGGTTTCACCGTGCATATTGGAGATGCGGTCTATCACCAGATGATCGTTATCCTCTCCATTTTCAGGATCGTATTTGATGAACCAGCCTGCTACCCTCTGGGTATTTGGTTCCAGAAAGACCAGGACAGCAGAAACGAATTCATTGATATCGCTATAGTATTTTACGGCGTTTTTCTCGCTGCCTTCAGCATGAAAGGTGGCCAGGGTCAGGATCGAATCAGCCTCGGCCAGAGTCATTCCATAAGAGAGGTTAAACAGCCCGCTCTGGGCAAAAAGTCCCGAGCCTAAAGCCAGCATGGTCAGTAGGAATATTATCTTTTTCAATTTATCCACCTTGTTAATTATCTTGAATTTGCTCCCAAATTATTTATGCAGAGCCTGACGTCAAGCACAAAGCTCAGTTTCGACAGGATTGCTGCCGGTAAACCTTGATTTCGGCAGGGCTTACTTCATCAAAGTGAGGCGTCGGTTCAGCCTTTTTCCCCCAGCCTGCAGGCTCAGGATATATACTCCGCTGGATAGCTCTGTAGCGCTGAAGCTGATCTGATGTTTACCGGCCTTATACTGTCCCGCACAAAGCTCGCGCAGCTTCTGTCCTTTGAGATTGTACAGCTCAAGGCTGATCTCTCCCGGAGTCGGCAGCGAAAAACTAACGGTAGTGCTGGGATTGAAGGGATTTGGATAGCTGCGCAGCTGCAGAGAGCTTACCGGCTCAATCTGATCCGCAGTACTCACGGCAGCCAATTCGGGGATTATAGCTTGCAAAAAGTTTCGCACTCCAGGAGCCTGCATAAAGTACAAAGGGAAGCCCAGCAAGACCAGGTTACTTTTGCGAAAGGCCAAAGAGCGGCCTTCAGCATTGCTGCCGGGGACTACAGTGCCGGTGTAAATGCTCTGGAAATCTCCCTCAAAGCTACTGATATAAGGCAAACTGCCTCCCCATACTGAGGCCATTTTATCTGCATCGGCATAAAGCTCGGCGTAGCTATCGCTCTGTGCGCTGATCAGAGTAGGATTACTATCATAATAAGAGCTAAATCCTGGCACAAAGCGGCCAAAGAAAGCAGGGCTGAGAGCTCCCGCCGTCTTCCAGCCAGAGATCAAGACCTGTCCCCCGCCCATCATATAGCCGCTGAGCAAGTTTTCCGCAGCGTGAATCTCATTCATGGAAAAATCATCATCGTGCCAAAGCACCACTTTGTGTGCCCCCAGGCTCTGTAAATCCGGCATGCCCTGACTGGCCACATCCCACTCACTATAGTCCCAAGGCTCCAGTGCATCGGCATAGAAGGCATCCACCATGGCGTCGTCCGGAGCGATATTTGCCCCCGTGCCGTCTCTGGTCTCATCCACCACCAAAAGGAAATTGGCAAAGCTGAAGGCTACCGGGCTCGCAGCTCCCGGATCGGAGCCCATGCTGATAAAGCCTTGTGCATCTATAGCTTTGACGATATATTCGTAAGTCTGCCCGTTGATCAGCTCTTCATCTGTGTATTCTGTGGCCGGGCTGCTTAGCTGGCAGATCAGCTCCCAGGTATCATTACCTTGAGCTCTACGCAGGATTTGATAAGCCTCAGCCAGGGGATATTCGTCCCAGATCAAGATCACAGAAGAGGCGCTGGCCAGGCAGGAATTGAGCTTGGGGCGAGACTCTTCCAGGCCGCGAAGGAAGGTCCAATTGTTATGATTTGCACTGTGATCCGTAGGTAAAGCGATATCTGCATAGAGATTGTCATGCCCACTGCTGGTAGCGCGCACCAGGAGCGAATCTGCCCCTTGCGCATACTGGATCAAAAAAGGAATATCCAGATCAAAAGAAGTAGAGCTGGGGGAAAAGCTCTGCGCACTCACCTTGAGCTGATTTGTATCAGGATGATGCCAGATAGAATAATCCACAGTAGGGATGCCGCTACCGTATATCCATTGCGCAAAAAACTGCTGCAGGTCCAGCCCGCTTACCGCTTCGGCTATAGCCTGAAATTCCGGCGTGATCGCATTACCATGTTTATAGGTCTGGTAATACTGTCGTAAAAGCTGGAAAAACTGCTGATCTCCCAGCTTCAAACGCAGCATGTGCAGCACGCTGGCGGCTTTTTCATAAGACGGGGGATAGAAATAGTGATTGAAATCAGGATCGTAAATAGTAGCGGGATTACTCGCATTTTCCCAGCTCAGATAATAGTTGTGATAGCTGCTCAGCACATAGTCACAAGCGGCCTGCCAGCCCTCGGTCTTGTCCACCCAGAGATGTTCGCTATAAGTAGCAAAACCTTCCGAAAGCCACACATCGGGAAAATCCAGGAAACTCACCGCATTGCCAAACCACTGGTGGGCAAGTTCATGAGCGATCACCAGCTCAAAAGCGCCATTGCCTGTAATGATGTAATTTCCCAGAGTGGTCATAGTCTGATGTTCCATAGCGCCGAAGGTGCTCATATTCACCGTGGCATTGCCATATTTTTCAAAGGGATAGTCCCCATAAAGCTGAGAGTAATAATCTATCATATCAGGCAAAGAGGCCAGATCGTTTAAGGCGTTATCATACTGGCTGGACGTTACAAAATTGAGGATAGGCAGCTCCCCCTGCATCGCCGTCTGGGGAATTTCCATATAGTCGCCGGCCGTGATGCAGACCAGATATGTGGTCATGGGATGATAGCCTCTCCAGGCGGTAGTAGCGGTGCCATCACCATGATCTACAATGCTTTCTCTGAGGCCATTAGCCGCCACTTTCCAATCCGAACGCATAGTGATGATGAGATCCACTATAGCCTTATCCCAGGGATGATCATAACAAGGCCACCAATATCTGCCTGCATCCGGGTCCGAGATGGTAAAGATGCTATTGGGACGGATGTACATGCCCACGTTGTAACTGTCTCCGGAAAGCTGCGGACTGCCGCTATAAAAGACCTGAGTACTAAAGCTCTCGCCAGCCCCAATATTCACCTGAATCTGAACCTGACCGTCTTCATGGGTGAAACCGGCCTGCTGTCCATTTACCAGCACCTCAGAAACCGTGAGGCCGATGAGATCGTAAGAGATAGTGTCCAGAGCCTCTTCGGCCAGGACTTCGGCCAGGACATTGCCAGAGATCATATTCGGATCTTGCATAATGCTAAGCTCTATGGTGTATTTCTGGACATCAAAGCCAGTGGCGCTATCCGCGCGTGCGTCCCGCATAAGTTGGCTGAGCCCGGCAGGCCTTAGATTACGATACTTACGGGCAAACTGCGCATCCGCGAAGGGCCTCGCTCCCAGGATAGAAAAGGCCAAAAGGCATAATAGAACAAAATAACGCTGCTTCATCTTGTCTCCCGATAAACTTTAGTCTGTGTGATATTCACGATGCATGATTTGTTCCATAAGTGCACACAAGAGGCGAGAGGAACGGTATTTCACCTGAAAACTGATTTTTGGAGTCCATACGCCTTATGATATTACGCATTTACTATCAGTTACTTAGGCGTTTGGACTTCAAAAACCCTGCTCTCATTATCGATTGCGAAACCCATTTCATGTGAGTTCAGATAGCAAATACCTAAGATAGAAATTGATCTGATTTCCATCGGAACGGGATTTTTACCTGAAAGCTGACTCTTTGGAGTTTACATGAAAAACCAGCCGGGGATTTGACGTACTGTCCCTATCAGGCGAATTTGCCTTGTTTAAAACAAGCGGTATGTTAGAGATTAGTTTACAGTAATGTGAGACCGAAGTAGT
>JALNWR010000190.1 GCA_023230795.1 Candidatus Cloacimonadota bacterium | reverse complement strand
GACCTGCCGTGCAGAAGTTTGATTTCAGCGCTTTTCCCTTTATGGACTTGGTGCTTTCAGGAGATATGGACAGCCGTGAGCTCTATGAACTGGCGGATGGCAAGCTCAAGGAAAGGCTGTCGCAGATCGAAGGTGTGGCGCAGGTAAGCCTGTCTGGAGGAGCCAAGCGAGAGATTGGAGTTCAGATTTCGGATCGGGTGATTTTTGAGAATAACATCTCTTTGATGCAGCTAAATCAGATTTTGGCGGCACAGAATTTAGATATGCCTGCTGGCATCTTCAGCTATGGCACTCAGGATTATTCCGTGCGAGTAAAAGGTGAATTTACCAGTGTGGAGGAAATTGCCAATCTGGAGATTCCCACCCAGTTTGGCCCCAAGAAATTGGGCAGCCTGGCCGAAGTGATAGACGGACAGGAGCGTATCACTCAAAAAGCCACTTATTTCAATGTGAGCGAGAACGTGAGCGACGATAATATTATTCGTCTTTCCATCACCAAAAGCTCGGATGGAAACGTGACCAACATCGCCAAGAGGATCAATGAAGAGCTGCCGGATATGCAAGCTGAATTGCCTGATGGTACTCAGCTGAATATCATTCGTGATGATAGTGTCTTTACCAAATCCACCGTATCGGATACCCTGAATACGATCTGGCTGGGAATCCTGCTTACTGGCCTGGTTCTTTTTATCTTCCTGCACGATTTTCGCAGCACTCTCATCGTGGCTTTGTCCATGCCGATCTCGATTATTTCTACCTTTATCTTCCTGAATGCGGCAGGTTTTACTCTGAATCTGCTTACGCTTACCGGATTTTCTACGGCAGTGGGGATATTGGTGACAAACTCCGTGGTGGTAATCGAAAACATCTTCCGCCACAGGGACATGGGCAACAATCGTAAAGATGCAGCCTACAAAGGAACCTCCGAGATCACAGTGGCTGTGCTGGCTTCCACGCTGACGAATATCGTGGTATTCTTGCCTATCGCCTCAATGAGCTCCATGGTGGGCGGATTCCTTAAGGAATTTGCGCTCACGGTTACCTTTGCCACCATTTTTTCGCTGATCGCATCCTTTACGATCACGCCAATGCTGGCTTCCATCATCATCCCGGAGAAGAAGAAGTATAATAGATTTGGCGTGTGGTTTGATGGACTCTTCGATCGTTTTGGCAATCAGTATCAGAAACTCATGAAATTTGTCCTGAGAAACAAAGGAACCGCACTGGCAATAGTGTTTTCTTCCGTGCTGATACTGGGTCTTAGCTTGCTCTTAGTGCCCGGTTTGGGCTTTGAACTGCTGCCGGTTATGGACCAGGGTAATATCTCGGTGAGCATCGAGCTCCCCGAAGGGGTGAACCTGGATCAGACCGCTGCGGTAGTAAAAGAGGTAAATGAACGCTGCGCAAAATATGATGAGATCGAACATATAGTATGCAACATCGGTTCCACAGGCATTAGCTCGGGAACGAATCTCGCCGCAGCAGATATCAAGCTGAAAGATAAAAAAGAGCGCAGCCTCAGCAATCTGGACTTGGTGAATCTGCTCACCTTGGAACTTGCCGATATCCCCAATGCTGTGATTAAGGTGAGCGATCAAGGCGGGATGATGGCCATGGCGGGCGGCTCCGGAGTAAGCTTTTACCTGCAAGGACAGGATCAGGAAGTATTGGAAGAGCTCAAATTTGACGTGATGGATCAGATCAGGGATATCCCCGGGCTGACAAACGTGGATAGCAGCTCGCGCCCCGGTACATCAGAGATCACCCTGTATCCCAAACGTGACCGTCTGGCCGATATCGGCGCCACGGTCTATGATGTGGCTGTAGCCATGCGCAGCAGCGTTGAAGGCATGGTGGCCACATATTACCGCGAAGCCGGAAATCAGTATGACATCAGGCTGGTCCTGCCTGAGGAGGATGTAAATCATCCCGATAAAATCAAAAACCTCAGCATAGTGATTATGGGGCAGAGCTATCTGGTTTCACAATTGGTAGATATGGATTTCTCCGCAGGAGTAAACAGACGAATTCACAAAGATCGCTACAAATCAATTGAAATCACCGGTAACGTGGCTAAGGGATATTCCAGCGGAAACATCAATGCCGAGATCACTAAAAGATTGGATAAACTGACCTTCCCCAGTGGATATAAAATAGGTTGGGGGGTACAAGCTACCATGCTTTCTGAAACTTTGGTCGATATGATCCGTACTTTCTTGATCGCTGTGCTGCTTACCTATATGCTCCTGGCAGCCATCCTGGAAAGCTTTACTCAACCCTTTATCATCCTGGCTACTGTGCCTATGGCCATCATTGGAGTCATTCTGGCTCTCTTCATCTCAAAAGTAGGAATTAACCTCTTTTCTATGTTGGCGATGGTAATGTTAGTTGGCATTGTGGTAAATAACGCTATATTAATATTAGACTACGTAAATGTGAAGCGCAAAGAAGGAATGTGTTCGCACGACGCCCTCCTGGAAGCAGGAAAGATGAAGCTAAAGCCCATCATCATGAGCACGCTGTCGATCGTGATCGGCATGCTGCCCATGGCCATGGGAATCGGCTCTTCTGGACGCGAATTCAGAATGCCTATGGGTATAGTATCCATCGGCGGATTGATCGTCTCCACCCTGCTTACCTTGATCGTGGTGCCTGCATTCTACTATTTGAGCACACATAACGAGATGAAAAAGGAGAACTGTTATGAACAGAACAATTAAGCTCGTGAGTATCGCCATGGTGGCGGTAATGTTGACCGTCGGTATGGGTGGATGCTTTGGCAATTTTGCCGCCACCCGCAAAGTCTATGACTTCAACGAAAGTTTTGGAGGGAGATGGGAAAACCAGATTCTATTCTGGGTGCTATCCATCGTGCCGGTTTATAACCTTGCGGTTTCCCTGGATGCTATTCTTTTCAATACCATCGAATTTTGGACCGGTAGCAATCCTATCGCTATGGGCCCTCAGGATGAAGTTATCAAATACGCATCCCAGGATGGGAAGGATTACAAAATTACTATCAGACAGAATCAGGTAATCCTGCAGGATCTGGCAAACCCGGACAATGAGATGGAGCTTAGTTACAAACCTCTGGAAAAAACCTGGAATTATCAGAGCGAAGATGGCGAGATCGTTATCGCTAAAATTTCAGAAGACAAAGCCGAATTCTTTAGCCCCAAAGGCAAGACTTATACTCTGGTGAATCCGGCAATATAAAAAGGAAAGGAAATGATAGACAAAACCAAACTCGAAGCTGTGCTGGATAAGGTTCGTCCTGCCATCCAAGCCGATGGCGGAGATGTGGAACTGGTTCAAATCCGCGAAGATAACGTGGTGGAGGTTCGCCTCAAAGGTGCCTGCAACGGCTGCCCCATGGCCACGCTTACTCTCAAAGCGGGTATAGAACGAATAGTAAAAGAAGAAATCCCCGAGGTAGTAGAAGTAATCTCGGTGAAGTAATCTAACAAACATAATCTATAGACCCCTTCTGGCTTTGCTTGGAGGGGTTTTTGCATTCTAAAGTTATGCAGATATAAAGAGTGCTGGATTCTTCATCACTTAAAACCGGGCTTGAGAATCTGGGCTATATATTATCAAAAGAAGCGGGAGATATCCCGCTTCTCATTCATCTAATATTATCGTTTAGAGGGCGTTAAATACATCTTTGATGATGTGCACGCATTCCACCATCTGCTCTTTGGTGATGATCAAGGGCGGAGCCATACGGATGGTGTGCCGATGAGTAGGTTTACAGATCAGGCCCTTGTCTTTGAGCATCAGGCAAACGTCCCAGGCCTCAAGTCCGTCTTTGGGTTTGACCACGATGGCGTTGAGCAGGCCACGACCGCGCACCAAGGTCAGCATCGGGTGCTTGATGCTGCGTATCTCTTTTCGAAAATACTCTCCCAGTTCAAGGGCGTTCTCGGCGAGGTTTTCATCTCTCACTACTTCCAGAGCGGCTTTGACCACGACGCCAGCCAGCGGGAAACCAGCAAATGTGGAACCATGCTGACCGGGTTCGATTTGCAAGATGATCTCACGGTCTGCAAGAACAGCGGATACGGGCAATACGCCACCGGAGAGGGATTTGCCCAGAACCAGTACGTCTGGACGCACATTGTCATGATCACAGCCCAAAAGCTTGCCGGTGCGCGCGAGACCACTTTGGATTTCATCTGCCACAAAGAGTACATTATGCTCTTTGCAAAGATCGAAACAGCTTTTCAGATAACCATCATCCGGCACAAAGACGCCTGCTTCGCCCTGTATGGGTTCCACAAAAAAAGCGGCTACGTTCTTGCCGTTTTCGACCAGAAAGTCTTTCAGAGCGTTTGAATCATTAAAAGGCACTTTCGCGATGCCGGGTAATAAAGGTCCATAACCTTTATAATAATGTGGGTTTGAAGAGCCAGACACGAGAGCAATGCTGCGACCGTGAAAGTTGTTTTCAGTAAAGATGATGATAGCCTTGTCATCTTCTACGCCTTTGACGTTGTAGGCCCATTTGCGAACTATCTTCATTGCTGCTTCCATGCCTTCGGCGCCGCTATTCATGGGCATAACCATTTCGTAACCGAAATATTCGGTAATGAATTTCTCATATTCACCCAGCTTGTTGTCCATCACAGCGCGGGTGGTTAGCGTTAGAATTTGAGCTTGGTCACACAGAGCTTTTATAATTTTAGGATGACAGTGTCCCTGATTCAAAGTAGAATGTGCTGATAGAAAATCATAATAGCGGTTCCCTTCCGGGTCCCACATAAATACACCTTCACCTTTGGCTATGACGACTGGAAGCGGCAGATAATTATGATCACCATATTTATCGGCAAGTTCTAATGCTTCAGGGGAACCAATGGTTCCATACTTAAGATTATTGGACATGTATCCTCCATTTTGAATATATTTAGTATATAATTTGTATCCTCCAATATAAAATGGGTATAGATGTCAAGTATAAACATTGCTGGCATTCCCCCATTTTTTTTAGAACCTAATTTTCATCTGGTCTCGATCACGCCTTTTCTGTATATTTGGCCGTCGTTTATACTGGATAAACAGCGTGATACAGATAGCGATAACCTCAGCTATCCTATAATAAACGAATTCCTTGGTCTTGTATCTGTCTGATTTAGTGTACTGAATGAT
>JALNWR010000189.1 GCA_023230795.1 Candidatus Cloacimonadota bacterium | reverse complement strand
TAACTCTGCCAAATGGCTCATATCAGCACTATACTTCTCTTCAAACGCCTTGATAGCCCGATTATCCCATTCAGACCGCTCCTTGTCCAATTGCTCGATCTGTTCACGCTTCCACGCCTCTGACGCTCCAGCTTTCTTCGCTTCATTGTCAATCTGCGTCAACTTCCAATCATAATAACCTTCAGCAAAGAACTTCAGCTTTTCATAATGAGCAGCCTCGTCCTTTTCCCTCTGCTCCTGATACTCCGCCTGAATCTTGCGGATTTCCATATCTCGCTTCTCTATCAGATCGCTTTCAGTAGCAGCATTGCCAGCCACGATATTCAGCTTCTCGGCATAATCACGCCTTAGCAGAGCAATCTCCCCTTGCTCCTCATCAAAGTTCGCTCTACGCAAGATGCGATAATCAGCGATCTCTCGCATGATCATATCGACTTCGTTATTCCCGTCTCCCGGCGGATGAGATGATCCGCCATCTTCATCACCACTTTTGGGACCCTCACGTAAGAGGGCATTGTAGCGCTGACGATAGCTTATCATTGTCTTAATCATCAATGCGCCCCTCTGCAACTCTATTTGTTCCTTCTTATTAAATTTATCCCTTTGCTTGCCAAAATCGTCCCATCTCTTGGATAGATTACTAAGGTATACATCTGTCAATACACTGGAGTCATTATTCAGCAGAGTATTCATGTCATTCTTCACTGATTCCAGCGCTATCCCACGCTCAGGGCTTAACCAAATATCCCGCCAGTTAAAGTTTTTTACCATTGCATCAAACACACTGATCCTGGTGCTTTCTACTTGGTTTTTAATCAGTTGAAGATCCAGTTTCCACTGCTCTCCGCTAAGCTCTGCTATAGCCTTTTTGGCATCTTTAGCAGCCTCTTTAACTCCATTTAGGCTTTGACTAAACCCGTCTGTCGAGCTTATAAGCTGAGGATATCTTGAAGACAGCTTGTTATGTATGGTGGAGAGTTCCTTCTGTTCTTTAGCGCTTTTATTAGACTGCTCAGCAAGCTTTTGATATCGTTCGGCGAGCTTAAGGGTTTCTTTTGCCTCATTTTGTAGGCCGGACACTCTTTCCTTTTCCTGTTCAAGGCGTTGGCGCTCCACATCCATCTGTTCTTTCATCAGTTTTGTGTTCACCTTAAAGACTGCGTTTAATGCAGCATAAGCCCCGGTGATTCCGATAATTATCCAGCCGACAGGACCTATGCTTGCGAGAAAGCCCTGAACTGCTCTGCCAGCAGCCATCATGCTTGCCCCTAAAGCCTTCATTACTGAAGAGAAGGATACTACGCCAAGAGTAACGCCTTTAAGGGTTGCGGCGGTAGCGATAACGGACGCGATGTATGTTTGTTGTTGGATGGTTAAAGCCGCAAAGGCGGCGCGATTTGCCATTATAGCGAGGGTGTGTTTCACCACCAGGGCGTTCATAATGATCAGTCCCATGGTGATGTTTCTTTGTTCGGCACCCATGGCGCCAGCGGCTTCGATTACGGGTTTCATGGCATTGGCGAGGTCGGACAGGATGGGAACGATGCCTTCGGCGAGGATTTCCTGGAGGTCTCCCCAGGCGTTTTTGAGCTGAGTAATAGCGCCGATGGAGGAGGCAGCTTGTTCTTCGGCGATGCTGAAGTAACCGGACCCAATGGAGACAACCTGGTTGAACTTTTCGGCTTGGGATGCGGTTTCATCCAGGACGATACCGTAGCGGCCAAGCATGGATGTGTTTCCTGCGGCAGCTTTACCGATGAGATCCATGGCGGTGGCGAGATCGATGCCGAAGGCGGCGGAGAGTCCGATAGCGGCTTTTGTGGCGCCTTTTAGAGTATCGATATTATCGAAGCGGGCGATATTTTGCATTTGGGCCATCGAGGTCATGAGCAGCTCGTCACCATAGACAGTAATTTTTTGGATTTCGGAGGCGAAGGCGGCGAGCTTTGCGGCATTGATATCCACTTCCATGCCGGTGGCGCGGAGGGCGGCCTGGAGGGTGATGAAGGCGGATTCCTGTTCTTGAGCGGCGCGGATGAAGGAGCCGAGCGAGCGATCGAGGACAGAATAGATTTGCTGGACCCCGGAGATGGCGAGGCCTAATTGAGCGGTAAAGAGTTTGGCGGAATCGTAGAGAGACTTAAAGGACTTGTTCATATCCTTGAGAATGCCGAGCTTGGCAGAGGAGATATCGATATCCACGGGGATATCGTGTTTTTTGCCGATTTCGGCGACGATCTGTTCGAGTTCGTCACGCCCTTTGAAATCCAGGGTGATGGTAAGCTTTGAGTTATTCATTTGCGCGTCCTAAACGTAAGGCTTATAATATAGGTAAGAGGTTAAGATGGTATTATTAATCATAGCGATAGCCATTTGCTACGTGCTGTACCGGATAGGCAGTTCCGTAGCAGGAAGCGGCGTGAAAGAGATAGACGATTTATTCAAGTGATCTCCAAGAGTGGGCAGAGGAAGGCAGTGCGATCTTCATGGTAAAGATCGACGAGGGGGATGGCCTCATCGATTTCAATGAGATCCGGATTTGCGCCGATCCTGTATAGGATGAATCTGATATTCATGAAGATGTTTCCAGGGGCGGGATCGGATCCTGATGATTCTTCAAGTTTAAGGGTCCGATGGTGATATCTATCACAAAAGGGAGGATAATCCCCAGGCATTCTTCGCGGGAGCACTCTTCCCAATTTTTAGGTGCAGAATCGGGGTCATCTGAGATGTATGCATCGGATTTGGTAATGGTAGCACAGATCTGGGGCATGGAGCCGGAGGCCAGAAAACGGGCGGCGAGATCCGGCAAAGTGAGATCCTGAACAAGCGAGAAATCCCCGGTAAGGACTCCTTCGATCCCGGCTTCTTTGAAGAGGGGATAGAGGCGTGAGAGGGTAGTGACATCGGTGTGTATTTTCATATATACTCCTATTTTGCTGCCAGGGGTTGGCCATCCTGGGTTTGGATTTTTTCTGCCATTTTGATAGCCATGAGGTTGATGAATTCTTCATTGATGAAATTCGCGTTGTAGAGTAGTTTGCAGTGCATGGTTTCGGTGAAGGTTTTGATACCAAACATCGATACTGAGGCGATTCGGGCGTGTGCCCATAGCGATTGAGACTGCATAAGCGGAACATCGTAGGAGAACTGTGGGCTATTGGAGGATATCCGCACTAGGCCATCTTCAGTTCCGGTTATTTCTGTACTATCGGAGCTATTGAAGAGGATTTCCGCGAGATATGAGCAGCCTGGGGGAGTGTCCGGACCAGGTTCTGCATTAATGCTCAGTCGGTTCATTAACGCCACCAGAGAGTAGTTTCTGGGACGAGGGGCTTCTTCGCTTTTTATTACATCGCCCAACACGGGATTTTGCACCAGGAGGTGTCCTGTGAGGGAGATATTCGAGAGATAGTTGAAATTGCGATAGCGAACTACTACATGGAAATAGCGCCCTCGCATGCCAGAATCCTTTGGGATATTGACGATATTCGCCACAGAGCCATCGAAATTGATGGTAGCCCCGGAGGAGGCTACTACGGAGCTTCCGGAGATGGTGATCTGGGTAGAGGGGGACGTATCCACGCACCAGTAGAAGAGGTAAAAGCCGCCAAAGGGATCAGTAATGGTGGGGCAAGTAACGCGGATGAATGAGCCCCGATCGGAAGCGGAGGGAGCTCCTGGCGAGAGGTAATCCAGGGCTTTGATCATTGGGCTAACCTGAATGTAGGGGACGGCGTCGCCGGGGTTTGAGGCGCCGGGTAGGTTGATGATCTTGTTGCCATTGGCATCCATGGACTGTTTTAGATACAGAGTGGAGCCCGTGACCTCGAAGGCGGAGGAAGAGCTAAGGATAAGCTGCATCAGTTTATCCAGGGGTAATTTCTTGGGCTCATACGAATCGCTTGCATCTGCAGACAGGAGGAGATCCTGCAGAGCAGGTGCGGAAAGGGTGGGCAGGGCTTGGAGGGTGCTGTCGTTATCTGGCATAATTTACTCCTTTATTTAGAGTTGTAGAGTTGTAGGGTTTTAGAGTTGAGAGTAGAAACGGCTTCCAGCCGTTTATCAAGCGGCAAGATGCAGCTTCTACTATCAAATTCAACTGCGAGCGCAAGGGAGCCATTAACTCATAACTCATGTAAAGTTTGGCTCACTGGTGATGTCCACCGGGTGGTAGTTTGAAGTAGGGAGAATGAGCTTGTTTCCGCTATTTGATAACAGCAGGAAGTGCTCCTTATCCAGCATCAGGAATCTGGGCAGATTCACGATCAGCGGTAGTTCGTTTAGCAGTGTTTTGCTGAAGAACTCCAGATCAATTGATTGCCCGGCATTGAGATTGGTAATCTCTTTGTAGCCAAATTCGCTTTTGGGGAATACGTAGAGATTGAGCGTGACCCCGGACGAAAAGCGGGGTTGCAAAAGGATGGGAAGCCTATTTGAGCGGGAGTGATTGATGATATTCATCATTGTAAGGTGTTTTTCGTAGTCTTGAGCCCCGGTGTTATAGAGCTTAAGATGCACATTGGCGCGATAGCCCATGAACACCGGGATGGCATCTCCACCAAGAGTTTCGAGCTGCTCTTCCTTGGGCTCAAAGACCACTTCTCCGGCGGGGTTCTTGGTAGGGAAATGCACGCTGAGATCGCCAATAGACATGCGCGGGGAGCCGTAAGAAAATATAGGATACATTATGCACTCCTTAACTCATAACTATCAGATGAACCTAAAATCGACTATTCTATTGCCTTCGCTATAGTCCAGAGCGAGGGCAAGCGCCCAGAACTTATCTCCGTGATGCTCATTTGATTCCGAAGAGTATGAGAACACGGAACTGCGGTTTGCAGTGCGTTTGATGGACAGGATGTGGGATACCAGGCTGGGATCGTTTGGGATGCGGATTTTCTTTTCTTCGAAGGCAATGCGCATTTTCTTTGCCAGGCGTTCTTTGACGGCGGGAGCGAAGCTAACTCCCCGCACCTTTGCGGGGTAGGCAAAAGATAGATCCTCGTGCAAGTTCATTCCGATCCCGCCTTTATCGATGGCGAGCACCTGAGTAGATGGCCGGGAGAGGATATCCATAAGGCGCTCTTTTTGCACTCTAAATGCGGTTTTCTGCCAACTTTTAATGGAGAGGCACCAGGTGATACCATCGTGCCGGGTGGTTTCTGCAATTGCGGTTTCATCCTT
>JALNWR010000188.1 GCA_023230795.1 Candidatus Cloacimonadota bacterium | reverse complement strand
CGATGGAAAGCCAGGCCCGCACCAGATCGTTATAAGCTCTGGCATCTTCGGCCCAGCCTTGACGTTCACACAAGGTATAAAGCAGGAATGCAAGCTGTCTGGCAGTAGCAGCCAAGCGCGGAACTGCCGAGGCTATCTCTGCGGCGGCGGATTCTCCACTGCTTTGATGTGCCCGAATTAGCTGATGCAATACTTCCCAGATCGGAGTGCGTTCATCTTGGAGTGAGCTCCAATCCGTGGGATATTCAGCCGGGCGATACAGACGCACCTTGCCACTACCGGCGGTCAAAACGCCGCTGTCTCGCACACCTTCCACAGATAGCCCTTTGGCCTTGGCCAGCACTTCGGCTTCGCCATAAACGCCCTCTCCCCAGCCATATTCACTGAACCACTGCAGACAGAAGCGGGTATCATTATCCCAATCCCCCTCCCGCTCTTTAAAATACTCATCCAGAGCTTTGTTGATCAGGATCAGCGCAGTATGCACCGTCATGGGGCTGCCGTCGGATTCCAGGATGGCTTTGTACTTTGAATATACAGCCATACCGGGGCCGATGGCAGCTTGTGCTAAATCCACCGGAGCTACCGGACTGGAGGTTTCACTACCGTTAATCATTGTTTCCAAAGCTATGGGGATAGCTCTATTTAACTCCTGCATGAAGTCTTTGCGGCTTATCGTTGCAGGATTTGATTCTCGTTTACGGCATACAAGTATTATGCTTGAAGCAAGAACATTTGAACCTGTTTTTAGACCTTGGTCTCTTTCTGTTCTCATAGGCCAGGTTCCTAAAATAGCCAAACCAGAATCAACAACCGCATCTAAAAAAGTTATCCATCCTGTTGAATAGGTCCCCGAGAAGTTAGACTCTGCTTGTTTATATGCATAATATATTGTAATTGGGAATGAAATATTTGATGTTTCAGAGAGCCTGTGCATTGCTTTTTTCATTGATTGCATAAAGAATAAATCAGCATCTGAACGAATACTATGTCGATGATGCGAAGCTACAATCTCATCAGACTTAGGAGTTTCCAATGTAGAAAATAGAGAAGGATAAACAGTTCGGACACATCCCCTTAACCATATGTAAAAGAAATCAGATAGATCAGCATACATAATATTATCATAATAAGGAGGATCTGTTGAAACAACCTTAGAATCACTAATCGATTGCGTCATAGCATTTTGTTGGATAGAAAAACCTGGGAGCAAGGCAGATAGAGAAAAAAGTATAACTTTTTCAATCCAATTAATTGCTCCTAACCAATTGCCAGTAGATGACGAAAAAGGATTAACTTCTGAATAATCCCAAACCATTGGTAGGGCTTGCCGTCCAAAAGTTTGGACTATAAAATTCCCTCCCCAAGTAGTAAAGGCTGACCAATAATTTGCACATCTACCAAGTGCAAGGGCTAAGAATACAGAAATTGCATCTGCATATCCCTTAGAACCTAATCCGCCATCATCTAATGACAATGTATCGTTAACTTTCGCAGAACGATCTGCATCATTTCTAACGACTTCATGTATTTCGTTGACCAAATCTGAAAACGTAGTTAAAGCAGTTAGTTGACGAGAGGTATAAATCTGATGCCAAAACTTATACCCATATCCTCTACCACTAACTAGGTCAGTTGTATTCTGATTCATGCCCTGAACTGGTTTCCATTCTGGAATTGCAGAAAGAGCAATTGCTTCTTGATGAGTGTTGGGCGATAAGAATACTCTTCCTTTCTCACTTTCGCAAATGATTGCTAAGAGCTTAGATCCAATCCTGTTAGCTTGCCCTTCTGATTTTATGTATGATCCATCAATAGGAGTTTTTGATAATAGGCAGTAAAAACCAGAACCTCTCCCTGAAGCTTTAGTACCCATTTTGGCTTGAGAGTGATTAGCTACCTTACCTTTCTTTACTACAAATTTATAGCTATTTCCCTGAATAATGGGTTCGATATAAGCTTCACTACCTTTTTTGTTGCATAAAATGAAAGTGGTGATAAGGGGAACATCAATATGAGAATATTGAGGGTTAGGACTCCTAACTGTTCTTGCCCAGATATAAGCGATCACAGTTAGCTGTTTACCCTGATACTTTGCCAGGTCAGGGCGTTCCGCCACCATTTCAGGCCTTATTTCGATGGGGGGATATAGGTGTCCGATGCGTTTGAAGGCCTCTTCTCTTACCCAATGTCCATACCTGCGCACATCCTCCGCCAAACCAGTAACTCCGGGCCAGGTAAGCGGAATCTCATTCTGTTTTTCATGCTTAGGAATAGGCCCAATTGGACGTCTGCCCACAAACTTGGGCGGGATTTCAATCATGGCTTTATTGATTAGTACAGCTACTGGGTTGAGGTCACTGGCCCAGGCTTCCAGACCCAATCTTTGGGCTTCCAGCGGAATGGAACCACCACCGGCAAAGGGATCATGGAAGGCAGGGAGCAGGTCCGGGTTAAACAGTTCAGCAGCTTCCGGATGGTCTTTATTGAGCTCACAGGTAACTTTCCAGCTTTTGCGAATCTCGGCTCTGACTTCTTCTAGGACTTTTTCATTATTGGTGTTTTCCCATTTCACCAGTTCGCGAATAATGTTAAAGAGTCGTTCGCGTTCTTTATTGGCATCGGCTTTGCGTTTTTTGCCGATCTGCAGCTCTTCATCCCAGCCGGGATCATTGACCAATTGGGCAAAAAGTACAGCTCGGGCAGCCGCCAGAGGTCGCCTGGCCCAATACAAGTGCAGAGTGGAGGGATGCCCGTGCCGGATGGATTTTTCACGCACGCACGCTTCGTTTATTTCTTTGAGGGGGAGCGCTACTTCTATTAGTTTCTTAGGTGCTTTAATTTTCATTATCTTCCCTTTTGGGCTCATCTGACACATACCATCTTAGCTCTAAATCTTTGATGATTTGTAAGGCAGTGGGTATAGCCAATTCAATATCATTTTGATCGAGAAATCCTGCAGAGCGCAGAAAGCTGCGACAGAAAGAATTATCCATAATGAGAGCTTGCCCTGTATTCCAAATAAAGCTATGCCAACGTCGATCTGTCATCTTCTCAAATGGTTCAAAAATTTGCATCTGATCATCACAGTATTCTTTATTATACCGGTCTTCAATAGCTTTCATAATCCTAAGCGGACCATCTGTGTAGAATCTTTCTTTTTCTTTTAAATACTTGATATGCTCATTGTACTTTCCGACTAATTCCGCAGATTTTAGATAATGCTTTTTGCATTCATGAAACAAGATTCTAATCTTCTCAAGCCTGTAATCGTCCTGTATGCTCTTCAAGTAATCGTTCATGACTTCTGCTCAAGCAATTCTGCTTTGCCAATCAAGCTTATGATATCCATATTAATACTGGTGACCGCCCAATCCGGTTCCAGGGTAAAGGGATTGCGAATATAAAAGGGTCCTTCAATCTCTTCTTTATCTACTATCACAATCGCCAAGATGAATTTATCTGCCTGGTTCAAAGCATAGAGCACTTCATTGCGGGTAACCGTAAGGGTGGATTGTCCTTTGGCTCTGCCTTTTACTTCGATGTGTCTGGTCTCTGGCCGGCGGCCTTTCTGCAGAGGTGGAATGCTGGTGATATCCCATCCGCAATTGCTATCTGACACATCGATAAGCTCGCATCCGAGGGACTTCTCATAATCCATCACCGCCTGCATGGCTCTTAGTTCAATCCGCTTGCGGGCTTCAGCATCGGCAGACCAGCTGGGTTTACCTTTGAGTTTTGCTATCAAGCCCGCTGGGATAACCAGAGCGCCACCGATGATATGGGGAGTTTCAGAGACGATATGGCGCATACCTTTCAGCTCTTTGCTTCTGGATTCCAGGCGATGAGTAAGGCTATCTATGGTGCGATTTACATTGTCTATATTCACTCTGGTTTGTTTTCCGGCCGCCAGGTCTTCCTGAAGCTTGATCTTACGGTCTGACCAGAAGTCTATTTCTTTGATCAGCCTCTGATGCACTGCGGTTAAAGTCTTGGCTACATGCTGCTCTCTGCGGCTATGCACTTCTTTAAAGTGATCGGGTGCAAGCTCAGCCGTGGCATAAGCCAGAGCTTGCTGCTCCAGATTCTTCGATAGCCACTGGGCAGAGAGGATGTCTTTGATCAGATTAAAATCACTATCTGAAATGGGCTTCAGATCGAGGTGGGGAGCCCATCCGGAATTGCTGACAGCTCCCTGGGGAGTGATTTCTACAAATTGCATCCGGCGAGAGATGCATCTATCCCTATCCAGGCCTTCTTTGATGGCATGGTCTATGATAAGCAGTGCTTTGGGCACTATCCCGTCATCGGTGGGATCGAGCATCACAGAGCCTTGTTTCAGCTTTTTGCGATGCGCTTCCAGCATCAAATCCGTTACAGCCAGCATGAGCGGGTGGCCGGGATGGATAAAGCTGGCTACAGGGGCTTCCCGGGAGGCTAAACGCACAAACTGTTTATCAAAGCAGATGCGTTCGTATTTGGTAGTTACGGGATTCATATTGCGTCGGTTTCTGCCTGAAATCTGCCTATCCCTTTCCCGAATATTGGCAGGGACATAGGTGATCTCCCAGCGTCCCGCTTCTCGTGCCCGCAGCTCTCCGCTGAGCTGCTCAAAGGCTTTGCCAAAGAAGGCACGAATGAAATAGGGCTGCAACTTCTGGGCTTCGGCTCTTTCCATCTCTTCTTTTACGGCAAAGAGCCGTTTCTCGTCTATCACTTCCTCACACAGGGCATTGCGATTGAGGATGTTTTTGATATGCTCGGTATCGAGCGCACCTTCCACCACTTCAAAGAGCTTGGCGCGAACGGCGGGGTCGTCTCCATAACGAATGGCTTCTATGAGCAAATTCCGCAGGCTTTTCTCTTCAAACACATCTCCGAGGATATCGAAGACCCTGCCACCCAGAGCTTCTCTCTGGATTTCGAGCTTGTTAAAGAGATTGAGGAATACATCGCCTTCCCGGGTTTCTATGGCCACCATATTCCAGAGATGGCAAACTTCCTGTTGACCAATACGGTGGATGCGGCCAAAGCGTTGCTCTATGCGGTTGGGATTCCAGGGCAGATCATAATTTACCATGAGGTTGACATTTTGGAGGTTCACACCCTCGCCGGCAGCATCGGTGGCCAGCAAGATGCTCACTCTGGGGTCGTTGCGGAACAGCTCTTGAGCTTTACGCCTTTCTTCG
>JALNWR010000187.1 GCA_023230795.1 Candidatus Cloacimonadota bacterium | reverse complement strand
ATGTAGGCTTCCGCGTCTGCAGAATTGCCCCCTAAACTATAGCGCGTTGTCCCTTTTGCCTTTTCAAGTTTCAGGGTAGCAGATATTGTTTTGATAGAGCTTGATAGCAGAGTACAGCAGCTTCTCAGCTCAGCTCCTCCGCAACAGCTTACGGATCACCTGCCAATCCTCAAGATTCGGTTTGAGCAGTGCTGCAAAGCCAAATCCTTCACCCAGGGCAAGCTGAAGCACATACCATATCCCATAAGCGGTATATGAGATGGTAGTGGCCAAAGCAGCGCCATTGATACCATATCTGGGGATCAAGATCAGGTTTGCGATGAGATTCAGGGCAAAGGTGCAAAAGGTGATCCAGAGATGGATATGCGGTTTGCCCTGGACGTAAAACCAGGGTGAGGCAATTCTCGGGATGCAGGCAAAAAGAACCCCTGGCAGCAGGATAATGGTAACCCAGGTGGCTCTGGCAAAAGCGGTTCCATACACGATTGGGATCAGGAAGCTGCCCAAGATCCCGATTAGCGAGAGCATCATACACACGTAAAAGCTGAGCCGGAGTGTGCGGGCAGTGAGCATGCTGCCGTCATCGGTATCCGGCAGATTGTACAGCCGTCCGATGAAGGCGCTGCTAATGGCCGTGGGTAAAAGGAAAAGCAGCTCTGCGATAATCACTGCGATGCTATAGATTCCCAGCTCGCTTACATCTAAATACTGCTTTATCATGATCTGATCCACCCGTAAAAGCAAATAGGCAAAGAGCGCAGACCACCAGCCAAAAGCGCCGTATTTGAATTGCGCTTTCAGGGCAGGCCAGCTTATCATAAACAGATATCTTTCGTGCAGCTTGACCTGGATGATGATGAACCACAGCAACATGTAAACCACCGTGATATAAAAGAAACTCAGCGGGGTAAGCAAGCCCAAAAGCCAGAATAGCACTATAGCCAGGCTGCGCAAAAAGAATACTGCCAGCCCGATATTGTTGTTTTGGATGATCTTTTCATCGCCGATCAGCCAGGCTTGATGATGTGAGGTAAAGATGGTAGAGACCATCAGAAACATTCCGCCGATGATATACACTGCGCTATATGAATCCAGCAAGAGGCCCCATCTTTTGGCCAAGCTTACCAGTATCACCAAAGCCAGGGATATCAGGCCCAGCATATTTACATTAGAGCTGTATATTTCCGTTCGGTCGAATGCGCTTTTCTTTTGAAAATACGTTACTGCCGAGTTGAGCCCAAAATGTCCAAAGCCACCCAGAAGATTGAATATCAAGAGTATATAGGCTACATATCCCTGTCCTTCGGGGCCCAGAGATCGGGCTACGATCACTCCCGTGAAGACCCCAAAGATAATCTTCAGGATCTGGGTGAGGAAATTGTGCCCGATATTTTTGCTATAGCCCATCTACATGGTTTAGAAGATTTCGCTCTGATCCTCTATGGGGCTCAATCCCAGATGCTTGTAGGCTTTGAAAGTTACCTTGCGTCCCTGGGTGGTGCGCTCCAAAAATCCCTGTTGTACCAGATAGGGTTCAAATATTTCCTCTATAGTTCCGGAGTCTTCGCCGATGGCTGTGGCGATGGTCTTGATGCCCACCGGGCCGCCGCGATAGTTTTCGATGATGGTAGCCAGGATGCGTTTGTCCATCTCGTCCAGGCCGGCATGATCTACCTGCAGCATAGTCAGAGCCGAGAGAGCGATATCCAGCGTAATGATGCCATCACCCCTGATCTGAGCGTAGTCTCGCACTCTTCGTAAGAGGCGGTTTGCGATGCGAGGGGTGCCACGGCTTCTTCTGGCCAGCTCTTTGATGCCTTCTTCTTCGGCCGGCACATTCAGCAGTTTGGCAGAGCGTTTGATAATCCTTTCAATGGCCTCATGATCGTAATAATCCAGCCTCAAGACTATACCAAAGCGGTCTCTGAGTGGCGGAGTCAACAGCCCGGCCCGGGTGGTGGCACCCACCAGAGTAAAGGGTTCGAGGGGAATCTTCAGGGTTCTGGAAGAAGGTCCGCTATCCAAAATGATCTCCATTTCAAAATCTTCCATAGCAGGATAAATATATTCTTCTATTACATGCGATAAGCGATGAATTTCATCTATAAAAAGGGTTTCATGGAGGCCGAGATTGGTAAGCACTCCTGCCAGATCGGAAGGTTTTTCTATCACCGGACCGCTGGAGACGGTGATATCCACTCCCATTTCGCGGGCAATGATGGAGGCCAGGGTAGTCTTGCCCAAGCCTGGAGGCCCATACAGCAGCACATGATCCAGAGGTTCGCTCCTGAGCCTGGCAGCCTGTATGCTGATATCCAGCAATTCCTTGATATGATTTTGGCCGATAAAATCCTTCAGAGTCTTGGGTCTGAGTGCCCGGTCAAAATCTTTGTCCTCAGTTTGCAGAGCGGGGTTGTTGATTCTTTCCAGCATAGCTTAGCTTAGGCCAATTTTCCCAAGAGCTTGCGAAATTGCAGATACCATACCATCCAAACTGCTTCCCAAACTATATTGCGATTCATCTTGGATACTCCATCAAGGCGTTCGGTAAATACTATCGAAACCTCTTTGATGTGAAATCCCTTGGTCCAGGCCTTAAAATTCATTTCGATCTGAAAAGCATAGCCATCGGAGAGTATCTTGTCCAGATCGATGGCTTCCAGTACCTTGCGGCGAAAGCACTTGAATCCGCCGGTGGGGTCTTTGACAGGCATGCCAGTGATGATGCGCACATATTTTGAGGCAAAGTAGCTGATCAAAAGGCGCTTGAACGGCCAATTGATGATATTTACTCCATTTGAATAGCGGGAACCTATCACCAGATCGTATTTCTGCGCAGCTTCCAAGAGGCGGGGCACATCATTAGGATTGTGCGAGAAATCGGCGTCCATCTCCATGATGAACTCATAGTCTTTGTTCAGAGCGTATTTGAAGCCGGTTACATAGGCCGAACCGAGCCCCATCTTGCCCGGACGCTGAATCAGCTGCACTCTGGGCTCGCTCTGCATCAGTGACAATACCTCGGCGGCTGTACCATCCGGGCTGTTGTCATCTATTACCAATACATCCAGATCAGCAGATTTGTCTAATACTATGCGGATCAGCCGGGCTATGTTTTCGATTTCGTTGTACGTGGGTATGATAAGTAATGTTTTCATGATCATTTATCCAGATTGTTTTTTAATAGTTGATTTTCAGGCACGTCGCGCAAGGCTTTGGCAGGGCTGCCTACCACGATCTTTGCATTGGGAACATCACGGGTCACCACTGCCCCTGCAGCTACGGTTCCGTCGCTTTCTATTATCTTTCCAGGCAGGATGGTGGCATTGACTCCGATGCGGCTGCCGCTTTTCATGGTAATACCTTTGAAGTGCTGGAATCTTTCTTTGTCCCGTGCCATATAGTTATCGTTGCTGGTTGCCACGCAGGGCGCTACAAAACAGTAGTCTTCCACCACGGAATAAGCGGTGATATAGGCGTTGGTCTCGAATTTATTGCGATCACCGATCCGGACGTAGTTTTCGATAGCTACATTGCGCCCGACGATGTTGAGATTGCCGATTTTGACGTTTTCGCGGATCGTGGCCAAATCTGCGATGAGATTGCGCTCGCCGATCTCGCACTGAACATAGATCACCACGTTTGCTCCGATCTGGCAATAGCTGCCTACTTTCGCAGGGGCAAGGTTATCTGTCAGCTTAAAGATACTGCGGGGAGAGGACAGCGGTTGCTTCCCGATGATAACGTTGTCGTCGATCCGCACGTTGTCCCCGATGATGCTGCCGCTGTGGATTACCACATTGTGGCCGATCAGGCAGTAATCGCCGATAATCACATTTTCCATAATCACGGTATTAAAACCGATCTGGACTTGCTTTCCAAGCCTGGCGCTGCTATCTATATGTTGATTCATTGTACCTCCAGTCATCTGAACCAAGTTTTTACTCGACAAGGAATAAGGCAAGTAAAAAATGACTTTAGACTAAGAAAAGGAAGTGATAAGATGAATAAGTGGATACAAAAATACCTGGATCAGCTCAGCGTGGAAGGCAAAAGCCCGCGCACTATCGAAGGTTACCGCATTGACCTTCAGCAATTTGAAGAATTTCTGGAGAGTGATTTTGCTGGCTGCAATGTCTCTGATATCTCCGCTTTGCACATTCGCGGTTTTCTAAGGTGGCTTTCCGAAAAGCAAGATGTCAATCGCACTCTTTCCCGCAAACTTTCCGCTCTTTCCTCCTGGTTTAAATATCTCAGAATTCAGGGGGTAATAACGCGCGACCCCATGCGCAAGATCCGCCGTCCCAAGTATGAAAAGAAATTGCCCAAGTTCTTTTCAGAAGAAGAAATGCGGGCACTGCTCAGGATTCCGGATATTAGCAGCAAGTTTGGCCTGCGCAACCGGGCGATCCTGGAATTGCTCTATAGCTGCGGCTTGCGCTTGATGGAGCTGGCGGGCTTGAGACTTAGCGATATCGACAGGCGTAAAAAGCTGATCAGGGTAATAGGAAAAGGCAGTAAGCAGCGGCTGATCCCCATAGGTTCACTTGCGCTACAGAGTTTGGATGAATACTTGAAAGTGCGCCCCAGCTTTCTTCAAGATTACAGCTCAGACAAGGTCTTTCTCACCCGCAGCGGCAGGGATTTTAACTCAAATCAGCTGAGGACTATCCTCATGCGTTATATTGATTTGATCGCCCGCGAAAAAGGCTATTCTCCGCATACCATCCGGCATTCCTTTGCTACTCATTTATTGGCCAAAGGGGCGGATATCAGGGCAATTCAGAAAATGTTAGGTCACGCCAATCTGGACACCACCGAGGTCTATACTCATCTCAGTTTGGAGGACATCATGGCAGCTTATGAAAAGGGGCATCCCCGCAGCGGGGAATAGGGCAAGACCAAAGAAATAGGCTGCCAAACAAAGAGGCTGCAGCCAGTTAGCCACAGCCTTGAGCTAAGTTCAATGCATCATGAACTACATTTTTATGATTCTTTTTCGGCTTCTTCGATCTTTTCCATTACCTTCAGGGTCATATCCATGAGGGCCTCAGCGGATGGAAGTTTGTTATAGAAGTATATGTAGGGCTTGCCTTCGTCGGCAGAACTCACGATATTGGGGTCCAGCTCCAGCTCGGCAAGCAGATCAATCTGATGATCGAAGATAAGCTTCTCGATGCCTTTTCCGCT
>JALNWR010000186.1 GCA_023230795.1 Candidatus Cloacimonadota bacterium | reverse complement strand
TGAAGAAGTTCATCGCCAAATGAAGCAGAGCATGAGATGGGAAAACATGCGTTTAGGTAGCTATCAAGGCATGAAAAACCTCAATGCCTTTATGGCTTTGGCTCTCTTCTTTATCTATAAATGTAAGAATAATATTCATATCCTGGAGGCTGGCTTCCCCAAAATCATTCAGTACACTAAATCAGACAGATACAAGACCAAGGAATTCGTTTATTATAGGGTAGCTGAGGTTATCGCTATCTGTATCAAGCTGTTTATCCAGTATAAACGACGGCCAAATATACAGGAAAGGCGTGATCGAGACCAGATGAAAATTAGGTTCTAAAAAAATAATGGGGGAATGCCAGTTCACTTTGCACTTGACATATATACCTTATTTATCAGATGATCCTCTTCTGGTAAGTACATATAAAACAGGAGATAAAGATGAATTACTTTTTGACAGAAGACCAGCTTGAAATGCAGGAATTGGCACGTAGAATCGCCAATGAAAAGATGAAACCTCTCTCTGAGCATTACGACCAGGAGGGAATCTTCCCCTGGGACATCGTTGAAGTTATGCGCCAAAGCGATCTTTTTGCCATTTTGATTCCGGAAGAATATGATGGCATCAGCGGTAAGGTCGTAGATTTAGTGGTGGTTACCGAAGAGCTTTGTGCTGTGGACGCCGGCATCGCCCTGGCTTTTGGAGCCACCGGACTGGGTATGTATCCTATCTTGATCGCAGGTACTGAGGAGCAGAAACAGAAATATCTGCCCATCATCGCGGCAGGAGAAGAGCTTGCCGCTTTCGCACTCACGGAAGCAAATGCAGGCAGTGATGCCGGAGCTATCGAAACCACAGCCCGCAAAGAAGGTGATTATTACATCCTCAACGGCACCAAACAGTGGATCACAAATGGCGGAGAAGCTGGCATCTATACCGTATTTGCCATGACGGACAAAAGCAGGGGTGCTCGGGGCTGTTCCTGTTTTATAGTGGAAAAAGACACCCCCGGTTTCTCTTATGGTAAAAAGGAAAACAAGATGGGCATCCGTGCCAGCGCTACCAGAGAGCTGATCTTTGAAGATTGCAAGGTGCCGGCAGCTAATCTTCTGGGCCGGGAAGGCACAGGATTTATCACAGCCATGAAGGTCTTTGACAAATCCCGCCCGATGGTGGGTTCACAGGCTGTGGGCATCGCCAGAGGAGCTTTTGAAGCCTCAGTTCGCTATTCCAAAGAGCGCCATCAATTTGGCAAACCCATCTCCAGCTTCCAGGCCATCCAGTTTATGCTGGCGGATATGGCCACCGAGATTGAAGCAGCCCGCGCCCTGGTCTTCCAAACCGCTAAGATGGTGGATGCCGGCATCAAAAACTATGCCAAAGAAAGCGCCATGTGCAAATACTTTGCCTCGGATATGGCTATGAAGGTAACCACAGATGCAGTGCAGATTCTGGGCGGCTACGGTTACATGAAAGAATACCCGGTGGAAAAGATGATGCGGGATGCCAAGATTCTACAGATTTACGAAGGGACCAATCAAATCCAACGCGGTATTGTGGCCTCAAACATTCTCAAAGAGTTTTAGATCAAGCAGGACTGAGTTTAGGAAACGCCCGTGGCTAAACTGCTGATCCATGCCTGCTGTGCGCCCTGCCTGATTGCGCCCTATATCAAGCTCAAAGAGGCGGGGCACGAGCTGGCGGCATATTGGTTCAATCCCAATATCCATCCACTTTTGGAATATCAAAAGCGGCGGAATGCCCTGCGGGAATACTCCCAAAAGGAAGGCTTTGAACTGATCGAACATGATGAATATGGCCTGGTGGAGTTTCTGCACAATACCCTGTCCGACATCCCGGCCAGATGTGAATATTGCTATCGAACCCGCATTGAAGGTACAGCCAGAGCAGCCGCTGAAGGTGGATTTGACGGCTTCAGCAGCACCTTGCTATACAGCCGCTATCAAAAGCATGAGGATATCATCGCCTTCAGCCGGCAGATGAGAGAGAAATATAAGCTGAAATTCTTCTATGAAGACTGGCGCCAGCTCTGGCAGGAAGGCATCCGTCTCTCCAAAGCTGCGGGCATGTATCGCCAGCAATACTGTGGCTGCATATTCAGCGAAGAGGAGCGTTACCGTGAGCGCACACAAAGAAATAAATCTCAGTAAGATCACAGCCTATTCGATCTCAGAGCGCCAGAGCAAGGTGGAGAGCTCCCTCTTTGCCAAAAAGGGGAAGGTGGAGCTAAGCGGCTTTCTTGATGTCCTGCCTGAAATCCTCAGTGCCAAAGATTTAAAGGAGCTGATCACAGCCATCCGGCAGGCCAGAGACAAAGGCAAAGCCATCATCCTCGGCATAGGCGGACATGTGATAAAATGCGGCCTTGCTCCCTTGATCATCGAGCTGATGGAGGCCGGGTATGTATCTGCCATTGCAGTAAATGGCTCTGTGATCGTGCATGATTATGAGATAGCTTTTTATGGGCAGACCTCCGAGGACGTATCCAAAGCCCTGGCCGATGGCTCTTTTGGCATGGCTTTTGAGACCTCGCATGGAATCAATACCTGCATCACAGAAGGCAGCAAACAAAGCCTGGGCCTGGGCGAAGCAGTAGGTAAAGCAATCCATCATAATGCTCCCAATGCCGAACTGTCTGTCCTGGGCAAGGCCTATGAATACGGCATTCCGCTCACCGTGCATGTAGCTATCGGCACCGACATCATCCATCAGTCTCCTTTTGCAGATGGTAAAGCCATCGGAGATTGCTCTATGCGAGACTTTCGTATCTTCTGCAATCAAGTGACCGGGCTGGATGAAGGCGGAGTATATCTGAATTTCGGATCAGCAGTTATCCTGCCGGAAGTGTTTCTAAAAGCGCTCACCGTGGCCAGAAATATCACCGGCAGCGTGAAGAATTTCAGCACTGCTGTCTTTGATATGAATCAGCATTATCGTGCCAGGGTGAATGTGATGCAGCGCCCGGTGGAGACCGGCGGCAAGGGCTATTACTTCATTGGACAGCATGAAGTTTTGATCCCGCTCTTGATCAAATCAGTGCTTTATTAGCTTGTCTTAGGCATGGCGGTAAACACTGGACACACCCGGGCTGGAATCATCCAAAAGCAAAAAAAACCTTGCCTAATCTGCTGAACTCAGAATAGTGGCAAGCAAAATAGATATCGGGCTTTGACAAACAAGGCCAGGGGAGAGTAAATGCGATTGAAGACCTTTCCTGGGGGGATTCACCCCCATGATGAAAAGCATTATTCAGCGTCAGCACCCATTAGCAATCTGCCCACCCCAGAGCGGGTGATAATACATCTTTCACAACATATAGGAGCTGTCTCCAGTCCCACCGTAAAAGTGGGGGACACTGTGCTGAAAGGGCAAGTAGTCGCTGTTCCGGCTGGATTTGTCTCGCTGGTGCAACACGCCAGCATCAGCGGCAAAGTAACTAAGATCGGCAAGTTCTTGCATCCCACAGGCGCTATGTCTATGGGCATAGAGATTAGCTCCGACCAGCAGGATCAAAGCGTCGAGCTGCATGATGATCCGGATTTTATGAGCCTTGATCCGGATGAGCTTATAGCCAGGGTATCAGCCGCTGGCATCTGCGGGATGGGCGGCGCTGGATTTCCTACCCACGTGAAGCTTTCTCCTCCGCAGGACAAGCCCATCGATACCGTGATCTTGAACGGGGTGGAATGTGAACCGTTTTTGACCAGTGACTACCGTCTGATGTTAGAGCGCAGCGAAGATATCCTGCATGGCCTCAGGATCATCATGAGGACCCTAAGCGCCAAAAAGGGCATAATCGGCATCGAAGCCAATAAACCCGATGCCATCAAGCTCATGCAAAAGCTTACCGCCAAAGAAAAAGACCTCAGCGTGGTGGGCTTCAAATTGCAATATCCCCAGGGCGCTGAAAAGCAGCTCATTTATGCAGCCACCAAACGCAAGGTTCCTGCAGGCGGCTTGCCCATGGCCGTGGGAGTGGATGTGCAAAATGTTGGCACTGCAGCAGCTATATATGAAGCTGTGCGCTATCAAAAGCCGCTGATCGAGCGCGTGATCTCAGTTACCGGCCCCATCGTGAATACACCCATGAACTTGCTGGCGCCCATCGGAGCTCTATATAGCGATCTGCTAAAGCATTGCGGCGGCGTCTCAGCCCCCATCGGCAAAGCCATATCCGGAGGACCCATGATGGGCTTTGCCCTGCCTTCTCTGGACGCAGCGATGACCAAAGGCAGCAGCGGCCTGGTATTGTTCGATGAAAAGAGTGCAAGGTCTATGCAGGAACACACCTGCCTGCGCTGTGCCCATTGCGTGGATATCTGCCCTATGAACCTGATGCCTTCGATGATAGCCAATGCCGTGAAATATAACGATTTGAAAATGGCGGTAAAGGGCGGACTCAACGACTGCATCAAATGCGGAAGTTGCGCCTATGTATGTCCTGCCCATATTCGTCTGGTGCAATGGATTGATACCGGGAAAATCCGCTATGCTGAAGCTCAGAGGAATAAATAACTATGAATACACAAGATAGACTTACCGTTTCAGCCGCGCCCCATGTTCACGATAGAACTACAGTCAAAAACGTGATGTGGAACGTGGTGCTCGCCTTGCTGCCGGCTCTCGCCTTTGCTACTTATTATTGGGGCATCAGGGCTCTGCTTTTGACCCTTACTGGAGCAGTGACCGCTGTGGTCTGTGAAGCCCTCATTCAGAAGCTGCGGAAAGTGCCGATTACAGTGCATGATGGCTCCGCTTTTCTCACAGGATTGCTGCTGGCTTTCAATATCCATGCCGGAGCCCCGTTCTGGCTGCCCATCTTAGGTGCTATATTTGCCATCACGGTGGGAAAACAGGTCTTTGGCGGCCTGGGCAACAACCCTGTAAATCCTGCGCTTTTGGGCCGCGCTTTCCTGATGGCAAGCTGGCCTACTCAAATGACCGCAGGCTGGGTAGCAGTAAAGGATTCCGCCATGAGCGGCTTGAATGATCTCACCCGCATCGCTACCGATCTGCAATCGCTATCCCCCAAAGCCTATGAATTGGTGACTTCCGCCACTCCTCTGAAAGTAGCTCAGACCCTTAGAGACAGCAACTTTGTGGCAGATATCAATGCTCAGGCCGGAGGCCTCAATCTCAGCGGCAGAATCTTTAGCAGTCTCACCGAGATGGATACCTTGAAGAGCCTCTTTTGGGGCAATATCGGTGGCTGCATCGGTGAAGTATCGGCCTTTGCCTT
>JALNWR010000185.1 GCA_023230795.1 Candidatus Cloacimonadota bacterium | reverse complement strand
GTAGCCTGGAATACCAGAAGCAGGCCTTGAGGCTTAGAGAAGAGCTGGGCAAGCAGGCGGACATCGCTACAGCTCATAGCTCGATCAGCGTATGTTACCGTAATCTGAAAAACTACCCCAAGGCCTTTGAATACAACCGGAAAGCTCTGAACATCTACCTTGCTCTGGGGGACAAAGCCCGGATCGCCAGTGCCTACAACAACCTTGGTGTGCTGTATCTGGCTATCGGAGACCTTCGCCAGGCCAAAGAGAATTACCTGAAATCCTACGATATGAAGCGGGATTCTCAGGATTTGCAGAGCCTGCTTTCTTCTATCGTAAACCTGGCTGATATCTCTTTGCAACTTGGTCAATTGCAGGAGGCAAAGCGGTATTTGGATCAAGCGGAAGAAATAGCTCAGAAAACCCATTATTACGATCTTTCCCGCCTACTTTTTAAACTCAATTCTGAATACAACGAAAGCACCGGTAACTATGCTGCCGCCCTGGAACACTTCAAAACCTATCACAGCATAAGTGACAGCCTTAGAAGCATAGAAAACTCCAGGCAACTCAATGAACTTGACATCAAATATGAAGTATTGGAAAAGGAACGCAATATCGAGCTGCTCAAGAAAAACAACGAGCTTACCACAAAGGAACTGAAGAACACTGCCACACTGAGAAACTACCTATTCCTAATCATCATTCTGATCCTGATGATGAGCATACTTCTGATCTGGCGCTACCGCTCTGTGCTGCGCATCACCAAAGAGCTGCGCTCCAGCAGAGAAAAACTGAACACCTTAAACAGAGAACTGGAACAACGTGTGGAAGAAGAAGTAAACAAACGCAGAGCTCAGGAAGAGAAAGCACTCAGACAATCCCGTCTGGCTCTTTTAGGCGAACTGGCGGCGGGGATATCACATGAACTGAACCAGCCGATGCAGACCCTTTCACTAACTCTGGAAAACATCAAAGCAGCCATCACCGATAAGGATGTGGATGCGGCTTACCTGGAACGTAAGCTGGCCTACCTCTTTGTAGATATCGACCGCATGCACAATGTAATCGATCATATCAGACGCTTTTCCCGGCCGGTGGATGATGATGAAGAAGACACTCTCTTTGACCCCCGGCAAAGCATCCTGAATGCCATTGATCTGGTGAAGGATCGGTTTGAAAAGACTCCCCTGAAGTTTGTTGCCAAACTAAGCGAAAGCAGACACCTGATCAAGGGCAATCCCCACAAGTTTGAGCACGTGATCCTAAACCTGATCAGCAATGCCCGGGACGCCATCAGAACCAATATCAGGGACGGTATCATTAACACAGGTTTTATCCACATTTCATATCAGGCAGAAGCTGAGAACCTGATTATCAAGGTGCGCGATAACGGCTGTGGCATAGCTCCAGAATTGCAGGATAGGGTGTTTGAGCTATTTTTCAGCACTAAAAAAGCAGAGCAAGGCACCGGTTTGGGCCTGGCTATCAGCCACAGCACCCTGATGGCCATGAAAGCCTCTCTCAGCCTGGAATCCAAGCCACAGAATGGAAGCTGCTTTACCATCATAATCCCCCTGCTACAAAAGACGTAGGAAATCCAAATGAGTAAATTGAAGATCTTGATAGTTGACGATGAACAGCGCATTACCGATGAGCTATGTGAATATCTTGCCCGGCAGGGCTTTACCATTAGCTCTGCAAATAGCGCCGGCACTGCTTTCCCGCTACTCAAAACCACGCACTTTGACATCCTGATCCTGGATATCAGACTCCCCGGCATGGATGGCATCGAAATCCTGAAGCAGGTGAAGCGGGAACATCCCCAGCTCGAAGTAATCATGATCTCCGGGCATGGCGATATGGAAACTGTGATTCAGGCTATGCGCCTGGGAGCCTTTGATTATCTGAAAAAGCCCTTTCGCCAAAGCGAGATCAAGGCAGCTATCGAACGCAGCAGCAAGTATCTGGCCTGGCAAAAGGAGCATAAACTGCAGGATAATGCCGCGGACTTGATCCCGCAAAGTCTGTCTGAGCTGATTCAGATGCCTGTGATCGGCTCCAGTGAAGCTCTCAAAGCTGTGCTGAAGGCAGGCATGGACTACGCCGGATTCAAAGATACTCCGGTGATCATCACCGGCGAAAGCGGCACCGGCAAAGAGATCGTGGCTCGCATTATCCATTATGCCAGCAGCCGCAAGGATAAAAACTTCATTCCCATCAATTGCTCGGCATTGCCGGAACAGCTTTTGGAGAGCGAATTCTTTGGCTATCAAAAAGGTGCCTTCACCGGAGCTACGCAAGACAAGAAAGGCATCCTGGAACTGGCCAGCGGTGGCACAATCTTCCTGGATGAGATTGGCGATATGCCGCCCCCGCTACAAGCTAAACTGCTAAGGGTTTTGGAAGAAAAGAAGTTCAGAAAACTGGGCAGCAGCGTGGAAACCTCCATAGACCTGCGTTTCGTGGCAGCCACAAACCGCAATCTGGAAGAAGACATCGCCGCACAAAGATTTCGAGCCGATCTGTATTACCGATTGGCTGCCTGCAAAATCCACATCCCAGCCCTGAGGGAAAGAAGCGAAGACATACAAGAGCTGCTGAGGCATTTTGCCACTTCCTTTTGCCAGACCAATAATATCCGAATGCCGGAGCTTGACCCCATACTGATAGATGAAATCCAGCATTATGACTTCCCCGGCAACGTCCGCGAACTCAAAAACATGGTGGAACGTGCCATTATTACGAATCAGGACGGCATTCTGGACAAGGACGATTTCCCCGTCTTGCAAGCAAAAGCAACACAAGGGATAACTGCTCTGGACGCCAAAATGATACAGGAAATCCAAAAAGCACTGGCAACCTGCGACCACAATCAAAGCGCTGCAGCCAAACTGCTGGGCATTTCACGCTACACTCTGATGCGCAAGCTGAAAAAGTTCAATATCCAATCATAAACCCTTTTACCATCCTGCTCGTTAGTGCGATTTCGCACAGCCTGCCGTCAGTTGTGGCACAATCGCACAGGTTTTTACCCCCTTTCATGCGCCTTACAGTCATCACCTCGGCCCAGTAACACACTGATCTACTGTATATTAGCAAGCCTAATTTGTCGATATTCCACAATTGGCACGTTTCTTGAGATTGGATAGTGTAAAACACAACGAGGTGATATCATGAAAACTAACCGAAACACAAAACTTAGCTTACTTTTGGCGGCGCTGATCCTGCTGACTAATGCAGCATTAACAGCGCAGGCAGCACCGATCTCCTTTGAAGTAATCAATGTGGAAAGCCATATACCGGATCCTCCACCATCCACTCCCTGGATGTTTGATACCGATGACCCTGGGTTTCCTTGGAAGGACGATGGAAACCCCTTTACCTATAGCGCTATTATCGACTACCCATACCACAACTATGCCTACTACAACTTCTATTCCCCTGCTACTCCCTGGAATCCTGCTTTTCCATATTCCTCATCTTGCACTGCTGAAAACCTCGATTTCGTTGATGGCACCGCAGGCTTTGGCATAGATTTCTCAGAGTTTGAACTTGCTGCCTTTCAACACATCAACACCGTAAACCCTGCAGCGCCGTGGAACACGATGGGGCAAGCGGGTGATCTGCGCACATATACCAATGGCGAATGCCTGGTTTATCACAATAACGTAGTGGTAATGACGGTCACCGATTGTGTGCTGAGGGTAAAGGTACACTATCCGGATGTGGCTCAGATGCACGCAATGATAGGAGCCGCTTTTTGGAACAACGATGTGGGTACAGGCCAGGCCTCCGAAGTAACCGGATGGGGCACCGTTGATCTGCTCAATACAGATCCCGCTTGGGCTGCCTTCTTTGCCGATCCAGAGGTGGGCAACAGGATCGACTTTACGATGTCCTCGGTAGATAACATAATCCAAGGTAGATATGGCTATTACAGCTTTGACCTGGATCTTGCCGCGGCTGAGCAAGCTGTTGATCAAATACAAGCTAATATTCCGGCCGCCGGTCTCTTCGATTTTCCGTTTGTAGATGTAGGCTTCGATTTCCACTCTGTTAATCTGGGCGGTCCTCTGGATGATTTGGATGATCTTCTGATATTCCTGATTGAAGATAGCCCCGCAGGCATTTTCCCAGCAGAGACCCGCTCCATTTATCCTCGATACTGGCAGTTCGGCACCACTCTGGAGGCGTTTTCTGCCGATGTTACTTTTACGGTAGATGGCTTTGGTGATCCTTTATCCTGGCAGATTCTAAGACGCGGTGATACGGAAGATAGCTGGCAGACTTGGAATGATATCACCATCCCGGCTCCAGGCCGGATCAGAGCACACAATGTTACTGCCTTTAGCCAGTGGGCCATTGGCAGTACCTTGGATGATACTCTGCCGGTGGTTCTGTCTTCCTTCACCGCGGTTAGCACAGCCGAAAACGTGGTCAGGCTTTCCTGGACCACAGAAAGTGAATTCAAGCTGGCCGGCTACAGAATCTTCCGCGGTGAAAGCGACAACCTCAATGCTGCCATGCAGATCACCGATCTGATTCCCGGCACAAACTCATCCACCAGCCAGAGCTACCAATATACCGATGTTGACGTTTTCCCAGATAATCTCTATTCATATTGGTTGCAGCAGTCTGAGATGAACGGAGATTGCATTTTCCACGGACCCCTTCATGTGTATGTAAATGCAGTATCCGAAGGCGAGCAAAGCCCGGATCTGGAAATCACCGATGCCATTCGCAAGATATTCCCAAATCCCGCCAGACAGACCACTATAGATGTATCACTTAGCAAGGAAGCCAAGGTGACTGTCTTGATCTATAATACCCGCGGCCAAAAGCTTAGAAGCCTGTTTTCAGGTTATAAAAGCAAAGGCATCCATTACCTGACCTGGGATGGCAAAGATTCTCAAAACACGCTCTGCCCCAGCGGAATCTATTTGATTGAACTGCTTGTGGATGGCAAAACTATGCAACGCAGCAAATTCGTCCTTAACAAATGATCTAAACCCCGATTATGCAGCTAACAAAGGGTGGATCTCATGATCCGCCCTTTTGCTTTGCTCCAGAATCTCGAGCTACTTTTTTTGATAATGGTCTCAAAAATATCAACCGACGATTACACAATGCCTTGAGCCCCACCAGGACGGCATCTTACATGAAAGATGATTGTTTGGAGTTGAAGCGCCATACGGAGTCTATACATATACTACCAATTACTTAGGCGCTTTGACTTCAAAGAATCTGACTTTCATTCCCGGTGGCGAAAGTCGGCTT
>JALNWR010000184.1 GCA_023230795.1 Candidatus Cloacimonadota bacterium | reverse complement strand
GGCTTCAAGCTGGGTGGATGAAGTTGGGCTGGGTTAGCCGGTTTCAACTCCAAACAATCCGTTTAATCCGGGTAAATCCGTACAATCCGTGTAACTATTCGTCAGGAGTTAGCAGGATTTTGTTTGACACATTTAGCAGATATAAAAGGATGGATGCATGATTTGTCGAAATATAAGCAAAGACATTGTCTCAGAGCTGAAAAGCATGCCCAAAGGCTGGTCATTTTACGTGCTGAAAAGCAGCAGCGAATATCTGTATGCCGGAATTGGTAAGAATGTGGGGCGGAAGCTGTATGCCTATTGGCTTAGTTCCAAAGAAGACAGGCTGTTGGCTGAGCTCTTTGAGCAGGCACAGACCCTGGAGTATTGCCAGATGCCGGACGGTTTATCTGCGCTCATCATGCTGAAGAGCTTTTGTATGGAGCATCATCCCAGTTTCCAGCATCGCATCTATCCTTGGGAGGGTTACGTATATCTGGCTTTGGACAGTCACCGCTTCCCCTTTGTCAGCATTCAGCAGTTCAGCAATGACGAATGGGAGTATATCGGGCCTTTTCGCAGCCGCTTTTTCCTGGTGGATCTTATGGACAGCCTTTCCCGCATTGTGAAGCTGCCTTATTGTGAGACGGGGACTTTCCCTTGTGACAAGTTTGAGCGTGGCATCTGCCGGGGCTGGTGTCTGGCCCTTTCCACTATCAGAGAGACAGAGCTGGAGCACGATCTTGACAAGCTGGATGCTTTGCTAAAAGAGACCTATATGCACCCTCAAAATGGTATCTTGGAGCTGGTGCAAAAAGAGCGGGATGCCTATTTTGACAATCTGGAATTTGCCAGGGCAGACCTTTTGGACGATGAGATCACGCTGCTCTCTGACTACCGCGATTGGCTGAACTTCCTCTATGTAGCCAAGGATATCACTTTGGAAGAGGAAGAGCTGAGCATCCAAAGAGGACAGCTGGCCAGCGCTACGGTGAATGGCAAAACTTATGACTTCCCGATCGACAAATCCGAATATCGGGAGAATGAAAAACTGGCAATACCTCTGAGTATTACCGATGAAATGAAAATAATCTATGACTATATAAAGGAGCGAGCTAATGCATGAAGAACTCAAAAAAGTAGCTATCGTAAAATCCTCACAGCAGGGTAAAGTGCGTGATATATATGACCTGGGAGAAGAGCTTTTGATCGTAACCAGTGATCGCATTTCTGCCTTTGATGTGGTCTTCCCGAATCTGATTCCGGATAAAGGTAAGGTATTAAACGGCATCTCGGCGCATTTCTTTAAACAAACCCGGGACATCACCCCAAATCACTTTATCACAGATATAGTGGAAGAATATCCCGAAAAGTTGCAGCCATATAAAGAGTATCTGCAAGGACGCTCTATGCTGGTGAAAAAGTGCAGGGTCATTCCCTTTGAGTGCATAGTGCGGGGCTATATCAGCGGTAGCGCCTGGAGCGAATATCAACGCACAGCCACTGTGGGCGGAATGATGATAGCCGAAGATATGCAGCAAAGCCAGAAGTTCCCCAAACCGCTTTTTACCCCTTCCACCAAGGCTACAGAAGGCCATGATGTGAATATCTCTTACCGGGAAATGCTGGCACACATGGACGAATGGATCGCCCGGGAGCTAAAAGACAAATCCATAGCGCTGTATAATTACGCCCATGATCTGCTGAAGAAGTCCGGCATTCTGATAGCGGATACCAAGTTTGAATTTGGCAGCATCGGCAGTGAGATCATATTGATCGACGAATGCCTCACTCCGGATTCCTCCCGCTTTTGGGAGATTGAGAGCTATCAGATCGGCGAAAGCCCTTTGAGCTTTGACAAGCAGTATATCCGGGACTTTTTGAGCGAAAGCGGCTGGAACAAACAGCCTCCCGCCCCTGCTTTGCCGGAAGAAGTAATTGCCAAAACCCGCGAGAAATATCTCAGCATATATAAAATCATTACAGGAAAAGAAATCTGATGAGCAAAATAATCTGTATAGTAGATGACGAAGAAGAACTGATTCACAACCTTAAAATAGAGATTCAGGACCTGCGTCCCGAGTGGACCTTGCGCACTTTTTCAGACGGACTCAAAGCTTTGCAAGAGATCATGAACGGCAGCGTAAATCTGGTGCTCACCGATATCGCCATGCCGGACATGGATGGCTATGAGCTATTTTGGCGGGTGAAGGATTATGATGCAAATATCCCTGTGATCATGATGACAGGCTTTGGTTACGATCCCAATCATGTTCTGTTGCGATCGAAGATGGATGGGCTAAAAGACGTGATCTTCAAGCCCTTTGACGTGGAGAAATTGGTGGCCCTCATCGACCGTAAACTTAAGAATAGTGACTCACAATAGATTTGCTCAAAAACATTTATTAAACCGATCCTGGCTCAGCTACATGATGTATCCGGCTTCACTAATCTATGCCGGATACATGCGTTGGCGCCGCAAACACTGCTTTCCAAAACCATACCAAGCCCCTTTCAAAGTAATCAGCATCGGCAATCTCAGTATGGGCGGCAGCGGTAAGAGCCCCATCGCCATGGCTTTGGGCAAAGGTCTCAAAGAGCATAAACTGGGGGTGGCATATTCTTCCCGGGGCTACAAGGCTATGCTGGAAAATTCCGCCAGCCTGATCTATGATGGACGCCGGCTTTTGGCTACGCCAGATGTAGCGGGAGATGAGGCGGTAATGGCTGCGATGTATATGGATAATATACCTGTCTTTAGCGGCAGGTTGCGCAGTCAGGTGATGCATCTGGCCGCAAAGATATATCCCGATCTTGACGTCATAATCCTGGATGATGCTTTTCAACATCTGAGGGTAGCCCGGGATATAGACATCGTGGTCTTTGACAGCGATCTGGGCTTGGGCAATGGCTTTGTTTTGCCGGCGGGATATCTGCGCGAAGGGCTGTCTGCCATCGGCCCGGACAGCATTTGCATCTTGCATCAGAAGCCCTGGGGCAAGAGGAATCCAGAGTTAAAAGCCCGGCTCTTTGCTACCGGCGCTCAGGTATATGAGGTGAAAAGCAGCAGCGGGAGTGTCTTGCACAAGGGCCGCCGCATTACCATAGAAAAGCTGAAGGGCAAAAAGATCACCCTGCTGTGCGGCATAGCCCATCCCGAGTCTTTCATAAAAAGCGCTCAAATGCTGGGCATAGATTGTCAAAAGCAGCTTGTTTTCCCGGATCATCATAGCTATACAGATTCCCAAAGCCTGGCCTTGCTGAAGGATGATGACAGTGACTATCTGCTCTGCACCAGCAAGGATTATGTAAAGCTCTGCCAGATATTTCCGGATAAGCTATTGGTGCTCACCATGCAGACCAGTCTGCCGCAGGATTTACTTGAGCAGATTCTTGATCGCATAAAAGCTTAGGCTTTAGTTATTATCTTCTTCGGCAGATATCCTTGCCATCCGGGTATAGATAAACTTTTGGCTTCCGGCTTCTACCAGATTTTTGAGCTTGTCTGCTATTACTTCCACCTGATCCAGGTAGTCGATGGTATTCAGCCCACCGGCCGCGTCACAGTCTCCGTTTTGAATCTTTAGGAGAATCTTGCCGCGGAGGTTTGCGTGTTGCTCATTGATGCGTCCTTCCATCTCAAAGATTTTGAAGCTTAGGTCTTCTTGAAAAGTCTTCAGATAGTCCACACTGAGGTCCAGCATAAAGATCATCTTGGCATGCATGTCATCTATCATACTGATAAATTCAAGGCTAAGGGGGTTTTTCTGCGCTGTAATCTGATAGTTTAGAATGCGGTTCACTTCTTCGGTAAAATCGCCAATCTTTTCGATATCATTCACCGTGTGCAGGAGTGCAGGTATTTTTTTGATGATGTCATCGGCGTTGGTTTTTTCGTTTACTGCTACCAGATACATCGTGACTTCTCTTTGCAGATGATCGATAGCGGCTTCGATGCGGCTCACCCGTATCTGTTTCTTATAGTTTTTATCTTTGAAAGCTTCATAGCTCACTACGAGTCCCAAACGCACCAGTCTCAACATTTCGCGCATCTCTTTCAGGGATTGTCCGATGGCGAGTTCGCTATTTGAGATCAGGTGATAATCAAGGTATTTAGGTTCGCCCAGACTCAGGGTATCGCTTTTGTCTTGCGGTATAATTTTGGCGGCTGCTTTGGCAAAGAGACCCGCAAAAGGCAGGCAGATTATAGTATTTAAGATGTTAAAAAAGGTATGACCATTTGCTACATGACGGGCCAGGTTCTCACCCAGGAGGACATCTCCCGGAGTAATGCGGTTGATGATCAAAGTATAAATCCCCAGATAGGTCAAAAGGCTAAAGAGGATAGTGCCAAAGGAATTGAACATAGTGTGCACCAAAGCTACCCTGCGGGCGGTGTAATTTGAGCCGATTCCGGCCATCCAGGCGGTGATGGTGGTGCCGATATTATCTCCAAAAACCAGATATAAGGCACCTTCAAAAGGAATCAAGCCATTGCTGGCCAGCACTATGACGATACCCACCGAAGCCGAGGAGCTCTGAATCGCCATGGTAAATATGGTCCCCACCAAAATACCTAACAGCGGATTTGTAGAAATCTTGACCATGAAATCTCTCACCATCTGCGATTCCCGCAGGGGCACGACGGCTGCAGACATCACGTTCAGCCCGATAAAAAGCAGGCCAAAGCCAATGATGATCAAGCTCCACCGCTCCATTCTGCGGCTATTGCGAATAAGCAACAGGAATACACCAACGATGATAAAAGCAAAGGCATAGTGGCCGATTTTGAAGGCGATCAATTGAGCGGTAATGGTCGTACCGATATTAGCGCCCATTACCACGCCTACAGCCTGACTCAAGGTCATGATTCCCGCATTCACAAAACCGATCAACATCACCATGGTTGCGGAGGAACTTTGGATCAGGGCAGTAACAGACATACCCACGATCACGCCCTTCAAAGGGGTATTGGTAAGCATCTTCAGGATGCGCCGCATTTCATTGCCGGCTACAGCCTGAAGGTTATCCGTCATCTTGTTCATTCCGAAGATGAACAGAGCCAGGCCTCCGATGAAGTTTATAATCTGTAATATAGACATATACTTAAGTATCCTCTTACTTCAATAAGGGTAATGTTCAAAATGTGGAGATATAGTCAAGGATTTTGTTTTTAGCAGGCCTCTGGCCTTGCTGGATTGCAGGCGTCTCGCCTGCAGAGTTGGGGGACGTGCTCACTATTCAAGGCCTTTGTCTTTGCTGGATTGCAGGCGTCTCGCCTGCAGAGTGGGGGACGTGCTCACTATTCAAGGCCTTTGTCTTTGCTGGATTGCAGGCGT
>JALNWR010000183.1 GCA_023230795.1 Candidatus Cloacimonadota bacterium | reverse complement strand
CCTCTGCGCGCTTGGCTTTGAATATGCTCAGAAACTGGTGCCCTGGCGAACCTTCAATCCTGTGGACTTATACTACAATCTCATCGGAGCCAGCCTCAGCGTGGCTTTTATCCTGATCAGTCACTTTGCCTGTAGAAAAAGCAGATAAGGGCTATCTATCGTCTGGGAGCTTCTGCTCCGTTTGAGGAGAGCTCTACAGACTGTATCGTCAAACCGGTAGCCAAAGCCCACATCAGGTCTATACCTACATTGATGCAGTCGTCATCTGGCAAAAAACGCTCCGAATGCAAGGCTTGCTCAGAGCCGCTACCCAGCCAGAATAGCAAGCCCGGATAAAGGGAAGTGAAAAAGCCAAAATCCTCTCCGGTCATCACAGTTTCCGCTTCGATAAACTCATATTCAAGCTCGGCGCAATAGTCCTTTAGCCGCCTGAGCAGAGCCGCATCATTGACCACGGGATCGTATGAACCGAGGAGCTTTAGCTCCGCTTTTGCCTTACTCCTGGCAGCAGCCAGCCCGGCATGGCTTTGGATGAGCTCATTTATGTTTTGCTTAGTCTGTATATTCAAGCTGCGATGCGTACCCTGCAAGAGGCATTCATCAGCGATGACATTGCGGATTTTGCCTGCGCTCATCTTACCCACGTGAAAGATCACCCGCTCAGTTTTTTGCAGGTTTTCAAGGGCAGGCTGGATGCTGGTAAAGAAATCGAGAGCGCAAGTAAGGGCGTTTACCCCTTTTTCCGGAAAGGCCAGATGCGCGGCTTTACCTATGAACTTTAGGTCAAATTCTTGCGGGATGCCAAAAAAGATGCCCGCTTTTGAGCTCACGGTGCCCACCGGCAGATCGCTGCCTACATGTAGGGCAAAGGCAGCAGCGATGGGATATCTTTGCAGTATGCCTTCTGCCAGAATGCTCTGTGCGCCGCCGTGGCCTTCCTCCGCAGGTTGAAAGAGAAAGAGCAGATTGCATTTGGGACGCATGATCCACACCCTCTGAATCAGCCCCAGCAGAACAGCCATGTGTACATCATGGCCACAAGCGTGCATCAGGCCTTCATGCTCAGAGGCAAAGTCGCAGCCGGTTTTTTCATCCGAAGGCAAAGCGTCCATATCAGCCCGAAAGAGCTGATAATCCTCATCTTCAGTGCTGGCGGCATAGACCACCAAAATACCGGTGGAATCTGGAAACTCGATGATTTCAAAGAGGTCCTTCACCCCCTGGGAGGAAGTCATTTCTTTCAGGTACTTCAGGATAAGCGCCTTGGTTTTGTGTTCCTGATAGGCTAATTCAGGGATTTTATGCAGTTCATGACGCAGAAAGATAGGATCAAACATCGCTCTCTCCGATCTTGCCGGCCTGTAAAGCATGAGCGCGCATGATGTTCACTGCATTGGCAGCAGCCCCAATGCGGACGTTGTGCCCCACATTCCAGAAAGTAAGCGAACGGGAATCCACACCCCGGCGCAGGCGGCATACGTGGGATAGATTTGACGGCCCCAGCCCCAGCGGTGTGATAAAGCTATTCTCATGGTACTTGATAGCCGGGGCCTGGCTGAGCAATTCCGCCGCTTTATCCAGATCAAGTTCACGTTCAAATTCAGCATAAACCGATAGAGAGTGGCCATACATCACCGGCACCCGCACGGTAGTTGCACTGATGGCAATATCAGCCCTCGCCAGTATCTTAAGCGTCTCCTGGCGCATCTTTTCTTCCTCGCTGCTATAGCCATTATCCAAAAACACCCCGATTTGGGGAATGACGTTCAGATCAATCGGTTCGGGATATATCCCCTTGGAGCTTGATCCCAGACGTTGCTTTTCCAAAGTCTGAATCCCGCCGTGTCCGCTTCCGGAAACCGCCTGGTATGTAGAGACTATCACTTTTTTCAGATGATACTCCTTGTCCAGAATGGCCAGCGGCAATACCATCTGGATGGTGGAGCAATTCGGATTTGCCACAATGCCCTGATAGCCCAGCAGCAGATCGGCATTGATCTGAGGAACGATCAAAGGGATGGCAGCATCCTGGCGAAAAGCAGAGGAATTGTCTATAATGAGTTCGCTGCTCTGCAAGGCGGCGGGAGCAAAAGTATGGGCTACTCCTCCCCCTGCCGAAAAAAATACGTAGTCATAGTGTTTAGTCAGAGACTTCCCAGTAAGCTCTTGCACTGCAATGCTCTGATCCAGGTAATACAGCAGTTCTCCCTGCGATCTTGCACTGGCGTACAAATCCAGAACTTCCAGCTGCAAGTTCAGCTCCTGAAGGCAGGTAATCATCATCCGGCCTACTTCTCCAGTAGCGCCAACTATTGCTATCTTCATTTATCATATCCTCTTTATCTGCGATAATCTATAGAAAGCCATATTCGAGAAACTCCAGGATTTGTCAATGTAAACTTGACGAATAGCCGCAGTTCAAAATCCTTGCACTTGATAATGCGCCCCTGTAGCTCAGGGGATAGAGCAGCGGTTTCCTAAACCGTTGGTCGGAAGTTCGATTCTTCCCAGGGGTGCCACTTACACCCCAATAAAAAAAGGCAGATATATAAATGAAAGAGCAGTCCCTCTCCCCCTCCGATTTTTGTGGAGCTATTATCGCTTATTACCATAAAGGTATTTTGCAAACTGCATTGGTAACAGAGCAGATACAAGACAGTTTACGGCTGGTGAATCAAGACCAAAGCACCGCTAATCTGAGCAGAAACCGGGTGATTTTAGCTACCGACACTCGTTTTGAATTAAAGCATGAAAGCCTGATGGACTTTTGGGAAAAAGTGCGGACTCTAAAGCCTGATCTGCCTGCTATTCCAGCGGAAGGGCTAAGCTTTGCAGGCCTGCTAAAACAGGAAGATTTGCAAGAAGATGCCGCCAAATTCGCCCTATATTTTAGCATCAAATCCCATCCCGAGATGTACTATCAAAAACATGAGCTTTTTTTCCAACGCAGCGCTGAAGAGCAAGAAAGCTATCTGCTTCTGCAAAAGACCCGCCAGCAGCGACAGGAATATTTGCAGCGGATTGCTGAATTTATGGATGATGCCGGATCGGCTTTACAAGATAGCGACAAACTGCAACTGATCACCGAACTCAGGGATGTCTTGCAGGGGCAAAAGCTCGATGATCTGCACAAGCTGATCCGCAAGCGCAGCCAGGAGCCTGTGGACTTGATGGTCCAGCTGCGGGCTTGGCTGGGAGACTGCCTGACGGTGGCAGACCCCGCCCTGGATACATCCGGCTTACCCATCGCTTTTTATGCCGACTATCCCAGGCCAGAGTTGAAACAAAATGATCTACCCATAGCGGATCACAGCGCCTTCACTATCGATGATGAGGATAGCCTGGATTATGATGATGCGATCAGTCTTCAGGATACTGCCGAGGGTTACAGATTGGGCATACACGTGAGCAATCTGGCTCAATATCTGGATGCCGGGCAGCCGCTATTCGATCTGGCCAGACAGCGGGTGTCTTCTTTGTATCTGAGCTCAGGCGTCATCCCCATGCTGCCTCCGGAGTTTTCTCAAGTTCAGTTTTCTATGATTCAGGATCAGGAAAAAGCGGTACTCAGCCTTTATACAGATTTCGATTCAGAGCTCAGGCCGGGCAAAACCCAGATACTGGCGCAAAAGATCAGGATTTCGGAGAATATCTCCTACAAAGCGCTTGATAAAGACAGTGGTAAGCCCCTATTTTCCATGTTATACAAGATGGCCGAAAGCCTCAAAGCGCTTCGCGATCCCGAAGAAAGAGCCGAAAGCAGACGCTATATCTACAATTTTATCCTGCAAAATGGCATGCTGATCTCCAAAAAGATCGATCTGCACAGCGGTGCCCGGCAGATGGTGGAAGAGATGATGATCCATTACAATAGCAGCCTGGCGCAATATGCCAAAACCCAGCGCCTTCCCCTGCTCTTTCGCAATATCAGCCGTTTGGGCAGTGCAGAAAATGATACTCAGCTCAGCTCTGCCTATCTGGATACCAGAGCCGGATATCATCCCGGAATCGGCACCGAAGCATATCTGCATGCCACCAGCCCCATCCGCAGATTTGTGGACCTGGTAAACCAGATGCAGGTGCAAGAGCATATTTCTCAGGGCCAGGCCTGCTTTTCGGAAGATGCCCTGCAAAGCATGATTCCGGATATCGAACAGCGAATCCAACTGATCCGGGCCACAGTGCAAAAATCCGAGCGCTACTGGATGCTGAAATACATCGAGCAAGACATGCTGCATCAACCCCTGGAAGGAATCCTGCGGGCAACTGTCTCTGGCCAGTATCGGGTAGAGGTCTTGCCTTGGGGCAAACAAATCTTGCTGAGCATGGACAGCACTCCCCCGGAGTATTTCACTTTTGCAGCTTATAAAGTGGATTGGGAGAAGATGGTGCTGAGGGTGGATTTGATTGAATAGAATGGGGGTTTGGGGTTTTCAGGTTTTGAAGTTTTCAAGTTGGGTTATAGAACGCGGATCGGGCGGATCGGGCGGATTTATTGGATTAAAAAGAGGTTTGGGAGTTCTTAGTGCGGGGGTTCTTAGTTTAGGGGTTTTCAGGTTTTGAAGTTTTCAGGTTTTCAGGTTTTGGCGATATAACAGGCTTTGTTCTGTATTCGATTTACCTCCAGGAACGGTCACCCTTAAAAGACTTCATAAAAGGCACTTCGGTTACATTTTACACATAGACACCGGTTACACTTTGTCGCTGATATCCAGGTTATCCACATTGTATCGATAGAGCCACCTATATCTACATACTGCCTTAAAAGACTTTAGCTGGCAGTTTTAACTGCCAGGACGGATTCCGATATACGTGACAAGACGTTTTCCCCGCCTTTTAAGGCAGGGCACCCGCAGCTATATTTTCGTTTCTTCTGAACAATCTCGTTTTGGCTGCGAAAAAAGGATAACCACACTCAACCCTCTAAACCCACTAAACCTTCTAAACTTAACTGAAAGCTTGCTTTTTCAGCATCCCTGCTGCCATCCATTCGGCTAGCTTCCACTAAACCTTCTAAACTTAACTGAAAGCTTGCTTTCGCCGCCGAGAATGAAAGCCTGATTATTTGCACTTTGCTGGATTGCCTCACTTACCGGATTGGCTTACTTCGCTGGATTGGCTTACTTCGCTGGATTGGCTTACTTGCCAGATTGGCTTGATCGCTGGATTGGCTTGATCGCTGGATTTGGATGCGTCCCGCATCCAGTAAGGCCAGAGGCCTTGAAAAAGAGCACGTCCCGTGCTCTGCAGGCGAGACGCCTGCAATCCAATAGTTTCCGCCAGTGCAGGCGGGACGCCTGCAATCCAGTAGTTTCCGCTGG
>JALNWR010000182.1 GCA_023230795.1 Candidatus Cloacimonadota bacterium | reverse complement strand
TTTCTTTCCCCAGATTGCATAAGGGAGTACGCCCAGAAAAGCTCCACCGTCTGACCAATAGTGTCCGGCATGAATCTTTAATATCTTTGTCACCGTGAAATCTCCGGATTATTCTTTGGGTTGATTTGGTCTGGGTTTGGAGCGGGGGCGACGCGGAGGCCGGGGCTTGCGATCTGCTTTGGGGGCAGTGCTTGCATCAGGTTTTTTCTGATCTTGTTTATTTCTGGGTACAGCTTTATTGGGAGTGGCTTTTCGGGGTTTACGGGGTTTGTGGCTCTTGCCATCTTTGGATGCGGCTTGGGGATTCTGTTGTCTGACTTCGCTTTCTTTTTGTTTGGAAGAGAAGATTACGATGCGCTTGTTTTCCCCTTCACCTACCGTAAGTGTGCGCAAACCCTTATCTCGCTCTACATGCCGGTGTATGATCCTTCTTTCGCCGGGATTCATGGGCTCCAGGGTGAGAGATTTGCCATGCACTTTGATCTTTTTAATATCGGAGATGTAGCGGCTCAGGAATTGTGCTTCACGGCGGGCTCTGTATCCATCTGCATCCACATAGATGCGTTCGATGGAATGTTCATTTTCAAAGACCCGGTTGATCAGATATTGGATGGTCTCCAGCATGGAGCCATTTTTGCCGATTACAAATCCGGTCTCCACTACTCCTTCGATGGTAAGGAAGAGGGTTTTGCCCTCGGTTTTACAGATTACTTTGCCAAAGCTTACGCTCATTTTATCCAATAAAGTTTCGGTGAAAAGTCTCACCCTGTCATGACTTTCAGGAAGCTGAAAGCGCACCAGAGCAATCTTGTTTGCGAAAAGCCCAAAAAATCCTTTACTGGGCTTTTTTAAAATCTCATATCTGAGTTCGTGATCACTGATATTGTGCTCACTTCTGAATTTGCGGATAATCTCTTCTACGGAGTCTCCGCTTCTATCGATAGTATTCATTAAAGTTATTCCTTAGTTTCTGTGCTTTTTTAGCAGATAATACTGCTGAATTACTGAGTAAATGTTGAAAACAGTCCAATACAATACCAGGCCTGCGGGCATACCCCGGAAGATGAAGAACATCATGATCGGCATCATCCAGGTCATCATTTTTTGAGTGGACTGAGCCGCTTTCTGTTTGTCATCCATTTCTTCCACATTAGCATGTTTGGGTTGCATCATCTTGGATTGTATGATCATAAATATTCCCATAACGATGGGAAGTATCATGTAAGGATCTGGTTCGGAAAGATCCTTTAACCAGAAAACAAAACTTGCGTTGCGCATATCCAGGGAGTAGCGCAATACATTGTAGAGAGCAAAGAAGATGGGCATCTGCAATAGCAGAGGCAGACATCCGGAGAGGGGACTGGCTCCGGCTTCTTTGTAAAGCTTGCTCATTTCTACTTGCAGAGTTTTGGGATCGTTTTTGTATTTGGTCTGCAAAACCTGCAATTGAGGCTGTATTTCCTGCATTTTGAGGGAAGCTCTCATGCTCTTGGTAGTAAGCGGATGCAAAACGATCTTGATCAGGAAGGCGAAGATAATGATTACCACGCCATAATTTGCGACAATGCCATGCAGCCAGCTGAGGAACCAGGCAAAGGCATTGGCCAGCCAGCGCAGCCAATTGTAGCCACGTTCTGCGATGTTTTCCATCTGCGGTCCGTAAGCCTTCAAAAGACTCGCATCGGCAGGTCCGGCAAATAGCACAAAGCTTTGCTCCCAGGTGGGCTTGCCCGTGCGCTGAAAACTATCCACGCTGAATCCCGGATTATCAGTCTCAGAGGATACTTCGCTGCTAAAAGCCCGGGTCAGATCAGGATCGTCTTCCTGCAGGGCAAGAGTGAAATACTTGCTACGTACAGCAGCCCAGTCATAGCTACGAAAACTGCCCTGAGGCGGGTTTTTGCGCATTTTGGCCAGGGTAAGCTTCAAAAGCTCATTATCTGCATAAAGGAAGAATCTGTAGTCCTGCGCTTTGGTTTTGACATTCTTTTCACTATCCGCAATGCCGTCTGTGAGGTCCAGCCTGATCCCATGCACACTGCCTAAATTTTGGATATTGGTGATTACGCCTATGCCATATTGGTCGTCCAGATTGTACTGGCGTAAAACCTGAGGGTCCGCTTCATCTCCCAGATAGAAGCTTACGGCATTCTCCTGGGGATTTTCACTAAAGGCAAAATTGCGCTCACCAAGGTCTAAGTCCTTGTTGCCTTGAGATATTGTAGTGCCCAGAATAGCTCCATTTTCTGGGATAAGATCGACCGGTACCCCTTCACTGTAGTTGTATTCTTTGAGCTCAATAGAAGTGATTTTTGCACCTTTGCTGCTAAAAACTACCTTCAGATAGTCGTTTTCCAGCTCAAGTTCGTGAATTTGGGCAGCCTCGACTATCGCCAAAGTATCTGAAAGAGAGCTCTGAACTTCAGGAATGTCTTTCTTTAGAGTATCGGCTATAGCAGGCTCCTGCTGGAGCAGCTCTTCTTGTTGAGCAAGACTCTGATGCTGACGCTGAGGTTTCCATACAAACTGATCAAAAGCCAGGTATAGCACCAGCATTAAGAGCAGAGCGGTAAGGGTTCGTTTATCCAAAATATCTCCTTAGGGCAAGGGGTCGTATCCACCGCGGCAAAAAGGATTACAACGCAGTATCCGCAGAACGCTTATGCCAAGCGCTTTGAGAAAGCTGTAACGCTGAAATGCCTGATGCGCGTATGTGGAACAAGTGGGGGTAAACCTACAGCTTCGAGGTAAAACTGGTGAGATTACCAACTGGTAAAAGCGGATGAGCAGCATAATCAGCTTTGAAGGCAGGCTAATCAGGCTGCCAAGGGTCATTCGCATTTTTCCAGAATTCCTAGTTGGGCAGACAGTTCAGGCCATAAAAGCTCGGCGGCTCCCTGTCTGGCGATAATATTCATTTTGAGGCCGGAAGGCAAGGCAGAGCTATTTGCTCTTATCCAAGCCCGGACTCTGCGTTTGAGCCGATTACGCTTGACCGCGCCCGCTACTTTTTTACTGATGGTAATCCCCACAGCAGGACCTTTTGGGTCCGGCAGATAGGGAATGTAAAAATTCCTGGTTCTGAACGAGCTTTTCGCGCGGCTAAATTCCATGTACTCCTGATGAGCGGTGATCCAGCGGATCATGTTTAGACAGACAGAGTCTTTCTACCTTTGGATCTGCGACGGGCAATAAGTTTGCGCCCACTTCTGGTGGCCATGCGACTACGGAAGCCGTGAGTATTTTTCCGTGATCTGTTTGAGGGCTGATAAGTCCTTTTCATTTATCTATCTCCTTTAGAATTCATGTTTTTTCCATTAGATTGTCAGTTTTTTGAATAGCTCTAATCAGTCAAGCATTTTCCATGCTTGAACTGGCTCATGATCTGACGGCTTTGCACCGGATGTTCCCGATAGCTATGCACAAGTATCCGGATTCTATAGCTATTATCTTGAAAAGATGATAGATAAACGAAGGCGAAAACCTGAGTTTTCGCCTTATATCTCGTCAATCTACCCTCTTAAGAATATTAGATATATTCTTGCAACTTGGCCATGATCTTGGCTTTGGGCATGAGGCCAACCAATTGGCTGACTACTTCGCCTTTTGAAAAGATCAAAAGGGTGGGAATTGACATGATAGAATATTTGTTGGCTATTTCAGGACTTTCGTCGATATTCAGCTTGCAAATCTTGACCTTGTCTTCCACTTCGGCTTCCAGCTTTTGCATGATAGGCAAAAGAGCTTTACAGGGGCCGCACCAGGGAGCCCAAAGGTCTAACAAGACTGGAGTATCAGACTTCAGTACTTCTGCTTCAAAGGTGGCGGTAGTAACTTCTACTATAGCCATTATACACTACTCTTCTATTACGGCCAGGATGTCACTCTTGGCCAGAATGAGAAACTTGTCTCCGTCAAGCTCGATCTCTGTACCGGCATATTTGCCGTAGAGTACTTTTTCGCCGACCTTTACAATCTTTTGCAGGTCTTCATCATTGCCCACAGCAATAATTTCCGCAATCTGCGGCTTTTCTTTTGCAGTATCGGGTATGATAAGCCCGCCATAAGTCTTCTCTTCTGTGCTTGCGGCTACTTTCGCCACAACGTGATCTTCAATAGGTCTCAGTTTCATAATAACCTCCATAGTGTTATGTAAGATTCCTAATTTATAATAATCGTTTATGTGTTCTTAGCAAACACTTTTTCAGACTGCTAATTTTTGTCAAGTCAAAAAGAATTGGCATTCCCCCATTTTACGAAAGTCTGATGATGGGTATAAAGGATCAGTTGATTTTGCAAATTGGCTCACTGATTTTTGCAAATGGCATTTTTGCACTCGGTTTGGATCAGGGTTTTTGCAAATTGGCTCACGATTATTGCAAATGAAAGGATCAAGGCTTTTGCAAATTAGCTCACGGTTTTTGCAAATGGCATCTTGCTGTAACAATTGAAAGCCCTTAAAGCCACATCTATCTTATGCTATAGTGCAGAAAGGACTTTATTACTGTTGCCATTGGTTCTATGTAGAACCCATAGATCAACAGTCGGGTAACCGAGAAGGAGATCAAGATGACCAAGCAAAACAAGAATCGTAAAGAGCAGGCAGCCCTGGAGGAGATGGTGAAATCAGGCAGCCAGCTCGTATTGATGCGAGATGATGGTTCTGATGAGCCAGTTGAAGCCCTGGCAAAGAAGAACGGGGTATTGAAGTTAGGATCGACCATGCGAGTAATCGAGATGGATAAGACTTTCTTGGATAGTGATGATACTGGTGACGATACGGTGGTTGATGATCCAGACGCAGATGACTTCCACTATAAGAGCTGGTGGAATCAGTTCCGGGGTCCCTGGCTGCAGTCTGAGAAGATGACCGAGGAAGTGATCAAGACCCGAGTCGATGATGCCTGGGAGTGCGGAGACTACAAGGAAGTGATCAACCTGATGGCAGAGTTGATCTGCAGGCTTGAAAAGAAGTAACGAATCATTATCTACCAGATTAACCCGGTTCTGCCGGGTTTCTCTCTTGGGCATCTATTAGAAGGGCAAGGCAAGTAACTGATACTTGGCGAGGTCGGCATCGAAGTTATTCCCGATGGCTAGGGTGATGGTGATCTGGGTGCCTTCCTGCTTGATATCGAATACATAGATGAAGCAGTTGCATTGGTTGGTCAGGATGATGTGGGGTATGACCTCGTATTCCTTACTAACGTTTCTCACTTGTGCAACCCACTATCCGACAACAAAATAGCCAATAATAGAACTTGACAAAAATACCCCGTATCTAATTATGGTAACGTGTCTTACACAAAATATCAATACGAGG
>JALNWR010000181.1 GCA_023230795.1 Candidatus Cloacimonadota bacterium | reverse complement strand
TAGACCAGCTTGGTCTTATCACGGTTTAGTTCTAATTTACAGGCTCGAAAACGTTCATCTAATGCTGCTAACCCAACTTTACCACCTTGAGTATTTACATACCTGTCCTGCAAGCACATGAGAATTTCGTGGGGACTACATTTTTCGGTTTTTCAGAGCTTTTATGACAGGGTTGGGGCTCATGTTTAGGGCTTTGTATATTTTCAGATGGTATGGTTCTGCAGTGCTGGTAATACGCTCTAATGCAATAGTATTATCTCTACTCATAGCTGTGATACTAACTCTTCTGTGAGTGGACATTCTGGCTCTAACGGTATTCCAAGATTCATTTATCCCATCCTGCCGTAATTGGAGACAGATAGAGTTGAGAAGGTGGTAAGCCAGGACAGCAATGAAGATATGGGCTTCTGCCCGTTTTTCTGTGCTATGGTAGGCCAGTTTATGTTTAAGGCTGCGAAACGCAGCTTCTATCCGGTTCAGCATCATGTAAGTATCCCATATTTGCTGCTCATCCCATTCAGAATAGCTACTACGCAGCCAATATGAACCGGAGAAACGATCTTCTTCCTCTTCTTGCTTTACCTTGTGGTACTCAATGGAAATCACAGTACCGTTTGTCTCACTTACCTCAATATGATAAAACCTGCCTATTGAAGAATAACGCTCTTTCAGGCGCCCGATCCTCTGCATGATCTTTCCGTAACTCTTATTGCTGTACCTCTTACTGAGGCTGGCGATGATCTTTTCCAGATCATCTTCAAAGCGATGGCAATAACTATCTTGCATTGCCCGCTCTTTGCTTTCCATTTTCTGGCTGTGGCAATACAGCAGGAGCTCGTCATCTGTTTTGAAGACCTGGGCTTGCACAAGATTATATCTATCCTTGTGCACCACTCTCATCGCAGCCGGATCTATGTTTGGGTCTGCCAATGGCTTGGTTCTGGAGACGCATAGATAGTAATAACCCTTTGTCCTAAGATAGTTTAAGTTCTCTTTGGTGGCTATTCCGGCATCCATGACTACAGTAGGGAAGCTGCCTTGCTCCAGGTTAGCAGAGAGACTCTCGATCATTTCTTGCAGAGTGTGAGGCTCGCTAACTGAGCCCTCCAGGACATTAGTCTTTTTGCAGAAACCAAGTTCATTCACCACCATTCCCAAGGTCAGGAGACGACAATCACTGCGCTTCTCTTTTGAACGGCCGAACTTTGCTTTGGGAATAGATTTCGCACTCCCTTCCAAAAAGGTATTGGTAAGGTCATACAAGCATAGACTTTCTTTCAAATTGAAGATACTTCGCTCTTTGGCGCAGAGATGGGTCTCAATCTCATCTTTATGCTTGTAAATAGTATCGCTGATCCGGTACAATGAATTGTGCCCAAGCCTACTGAGGTCTTCTTCTAAAAGCTCATCAATGGCACTCAGCTCACGAGCCCAAAGTCTGGTTGCGTTCTCGCTTTTGGGGTCTACCAGCTTGCCAATAACGGATAAACTCATCAGCTTCCTTTGACGCTCTGCTATGCCAAGCTTCTTAAATAAGTCATCAAAACCCAAACGCTGATACATGGAATAAGCTACGTATTCCGGCCCAAAAGACCGGTCATTGAAGACCCGAAGGCTGCTTTTATAAACCAAATCATCCACTTCTCCGGTTTGTCCCAGGCTGCTGCTTTGTTGACCAACCTCCGGGTGTTTTGCCAGTATCCTATTACTGTAATGCCTGGCCAAGGCTTCAACATTTTCATCGACAAACATCAACTGTTCATTGTGGAGTATGGCTTCCATGGTGTCTGCTAAAAGCTCCCATTGCGTTTCCGGTAAGGGTATATCCTTCACTGTCAGCAAGGTCTGATGCCTCGGACCGGCACTGCTGCGATAGCCACGCACAAAGCGATATTCGGTATATGATTTACCGATGTTTTTGTAGGTTTTAATTACTTTCTTAATAAAACATGGAACCCACTATTGACAGGTCATTTAAGCTGTAAATAAAAATCTTGATTTCGTGGGGGACAACAATCGCAATTTAGCCATATTGCTTACTGTGTTATTATTTATGAAGCAAGCAATATAAAGAGCTATATGCCTGTTATTAAGCTTATTACGCAATGCCATGCTTAGTAAGTGCAGTCAAGGTGAAGGCCGAAAATACCTCAAAAATAGCTGTTTTGGGAGATGGGGTGGTAAAGTCGGGTTAAAGTCTCTCACATCTCACACAGGTCATACGGATTAACGGCAAGATAGCGGATTATAGGGACTAACTTAGCCAATTCTACCTGGTTTTGGCTAAACAGCGCCGGAACCACTATGGAATTGAGCTACTTATGTTCTCTATCCGTATCAATCCATATAATCCGCAAAATCCGTGTGACTATTCTTCTCTCAGCACTTCAGACGGCCTTTGCTTTGGCTTTATCCGGTCTTAAACCCTGCATTTGTTCACTTCAATTTCAATGCTTTGTGAATGAGGCTACCCCCCCTATCTTGCACCTGGATCAGATACAGGCCGCTAGCGCAATCCTGGCCATGTTTATCCTTACCGTCCCAAGAGATTTCTCCCTTGGCGGAATCTATACCGCTCTGGTTCCAAACTAATTGGCCTTTCATATTGTAGATCTTTATATGCAGAGGACCTTCTGTCCTTTTATCAATACGGATGGTGGTGGATGTCCTGAAGGGATTGGGATAATTAACGCAGCCCAAAGAGGGTGGGACAATCTCATCGGCATTTGAGACAGGAATTCCATCCTCATTATAGCGAAATAGGTATTCCCCGCCGAGCCATTTGCTGTTGTCCTCATCCACAAAAATCGTGGTAATGCCCCAGCCGGTGAGAGGCGAATTTTGGGGATTAAAGTTACTCCAAGTCTCTCCGTCAAAGCTGCATAGCAGGTGATATGAACCGCCCAGCCCTATCCAAAGCAGCTGATTTTGGTCCATCGCAACACATTTCACATCGTTCTGAGGCAGCCCGGAATTGTCGGCATTAAAGTGCGTCCACTCTCCATCCTGTAAACGTGAAAGCTCTCCTCTGGCCACCCAGACTTCATCATCCACTCCAAAGGTAATATCACTGGCGTAAGTAATCTGGGGATAAGCAGTAAACTGGTCATCGGCATAGCAGCATACGCCTGCTGAAGAAGCGATCCATACTCTACCAAGCCTGTCAGTCTTGATCATTTTGGTGTAGGCCAGATTCAGGCCTGCTTCTGCGCTGCTGATGGGAGTCCAAATCCCATCTTCATAGCGGGATACGCCCTGGTTGTTTCCGATCCAGACGCCATCTCCTACCGGGCAGATTGTTTCTATATAGCCACCCCCCAGCCCGGGCGCATTGTAAGCGATCAGTTCCGAACCTGAGGGCCCCGTTTTTAGCAGCCCGATACAGGTGCCTACCCAGATATTGAGAAGGCGATCTTGAGCCAGCGACCACACATGAAAGCAGGGCATATCCGTATTGTATCTCCCAAAAGCCTGAATCCCATCTGCTCCAACGCAGAAGTATCCGCCGACTCCTTTTTCTAAGCAGGCAGCGATCCAGATATTGTCATCAAAACCTCGGAAAACCTCCTGGACATTACGGCTGGCCAGAGGAAACTCGCTTACGGGATGTCTGCTGTAGTCTGTGCCATCGAAACGGATCAGCGACACGGGAACTTGGCGGTCGAGGAATCCCAGCCATATTGTTTGATTCTCGTCCATCATCATCCGGGAAAACTGCATATAGTGAGTTCCAAAGGTCTGGATAGGATAGTGCAGGGGCTCATCTGTGCAAAGCCAAAGCGTGCTATCGTTCCACAGCCATACTCTTTGCAAGGGGTCTGTGCACGAGCCTGTCACCTCACCGATGGCTACTCCGTCCAAAGCAGTTTGGCGCTGCCATACCCTGTTTGAGTATCTGGCTACTCCGTGGCTGAGGCCAAACCAGCCATCGCCATTGGCTTGAAAGGATATACTCTTTACTTGATAGTTTGGCAGGGTGGAATTTTGGGAAGTGTATGCAGTCCATTCACTTCCATCGTAATAATGCACCGTATTTGTAGTGGCGATCCATAGACCCCGGGCAGGGTCCAGGCAGAGGTCATAAAAATCATAGATATCCGGTAAGGTGGAATTTGTGCTGTTAAATGATGTCCATACCCTTTGTCGATAGAAGGATAGCCCCATATCTGTGGCAATCCATATTCCGCCATTGGGGTCTGCTACGATCTTGCGCACCACATTGTGGATCAGACCCGAATTGTTAGTATTGAAAAGCTGCCAGCTCCCCTCACCAAAGCGCAGGAGCCCATGATCTCCTCCGGCATACATGGCTCCATCCGCGCCCAAACAAAGACAGGAGATGTAGCTATTCGGATAGGGAGTATTGGATTCATCATATTGGATTCGTTGGTCGGTAGTGGGATTCCAGCGCATGATCCCCGCGTATGAGGCTACCCACAGCTCACCATTGTGGCTACAGATATCACGAGCTTGATATCCCGGACGATATACATGCCAGGTGTTGTCTTGAGCACTCAGCATGCCAAGTAAAAACAGCATCGAAGCAAAGCAAAGTAAGCGTTTCATGGCATCTCCTTTTTATACTGTGACTTGTTGCCTTCTTACATATGCAATTATTGTTCCTAAACTATAGATACTTGGAAATATCCAGTTTATTGCACAGCTTTAGTTTAGCTTTACTGTGGATTAACTTCCAAAGCTGCAAAAAGCCGGCACCTGAATGGCGCCGGCTTTTATCAAGATTAGGGCAGAAAGCGAATTACATCTCGATCAATTTTGCTGTTACATGCTCAATGGCATTGAGCTTTTCAATCATTTGAGCGACAATGTCTTTTTCGCCTTCTACTTCCAATACAACCAGGCCATCATTGGCACAGAATTCGTTGGATACTTCATGCAGACCCAGGCGCGTTTTGATATTGCAGCCAAAGTCAGTAAGGATTCCCTGAACCCTGACGGCTTCAGTGGCACGGTGATCGATCTTGATAAGGACTATCTTATAGATCATATTTTCTCCTCCCCGGATGAGCTTTGCATCCGTTACTTTTTGTTTCTTTGTTTTTTCGCCCAGCTATCCCTGAGGGTGCTGATGCGGTTAAATACTATCTTATCTTTTGTGGTATCGGGATCTACTGAGAAATAGCCCAGGCGCAGGAATTGGTATTTCTCGCCGGGGGCAGCTTCTGCCAGAGAGCTTTCTCCCAAAGCTGTATCATTTATCGTCAGACTATCGGGATTCAGGTAATCCAGATAGCTCTTATCTTCGGGGATATCGCTGAGATCCGGGATAGTAAAGAGATGGTCGTAGAGCCTTACCTGGATGGGAATAGCGTTGGATACG
>JALNWR010000180.1 GCA_023230795.1 Candidatus Cloacimonadota bacterium | reverse complement strand
GGACGCCATTTTAGATAGCAACCTACAGCTACACAAGGTTATAGAGTCCTGTAGGGACGGCATTTCAGATAGCAAACACCGACCAGTCCATAATCAGACTCTCGTAAAATGGGGGAATGCCTGCAACAAAGCTATTGACAAAAAAAGTAAGCATCATTCTCATGTTACATTATGAATAGTAGTAAAAAGCAAAGGATTAGTCCTGAAGAAATCGATGAGATTCAGCAAATCAAAAATCATCTTTTTAAGATGCCTGCCCGGGAAGCTGAGATAGCTTTCAAAAGGTTGCTGGAGCTTAACCAGGCCAGGGATTTTTCTGCTCATGAACCGGCCTATGTTGATATGATGAATAAGATTGGCGAATATTATGGCAGGCATGGCATGATAGAAAAATCCACTGCTGTCTTTACAGGGTTACTTGATTATGCCCGCAAACACAAACTGCCTGAAGCAGTGAGGCATACCAGGGCCAATCTTGGTATTTGCAAAGCTCAAACCGGACATTTATTGGAAGCTGTTGAAATCTGGCAGGAAGTTCTTCAAGAAACTATCGATCCAAACAAGAAGATGGATATGATGAATAACATCTGCGCAATGTATGGAGCTATGGGCGAACTGAATAAGGCTATTGATTTTGCTTACCGTACTATAGATTTGGCGGAGGCCGAGGGTCTGCATGAGCACAAGATTACTCCGATGATCAATTTGGGGACAGCCTATGAGCGTGGAGAGGAAAATGAGAAGGCACTGAATAGTTATCATGAGGCTCTTGAGCTCGCCTGTGAATATAAATTGGTACATCGCCAGTATGAGATCACAAATAACCTGTCTGTGTGCTATGTATCAACCCGTGATTATGATAAAGCCCTGCATTATGCCTTTGAAAGTCTAGAATTACGCAAGGAATATACCACGGAAATCAAATTGGCCACTCCCTACAACAACATAGGCTCCATCTATGAAAACAGTGGTGATTTTGAAAAAGCATTTCAATACTATAACCTGGCGGTGGGTCTGTATCGCAAAGATGCAGTTAGTCTTTCTTTGGTAAATTGCATTATCAACCTGGCCTCGGTACACATGAAACAAGAGCACTATGATACTGCTCTTCAGCACCTGGCAGAGGCAGTCGGGATTATGGAGCACATGGACGGTCCTCCGCTAAAGGCACGGATAGCAAGTATGTATGCAGATGTTTATGCTGGAATGCAAGATTATGCCAGGGCTTTTGAGTATCAGCGGGAAAACAGTGAGATTCTTAGGGCTAAGCTAAAAAGGCTGAAAGAGAATAGCATCAGCAAAAATGAAGCGGAATACTACCGGAAGAAGATAGAAAAACAAGCTCAGATTTATAAGGAACAGAATTCCGAACTGAAGAAGAAAAACCGCATCATTCGTAAAACCACCAAAGAGCTGAGGGACGGCTATCGCAATTTGTCCGATACAGTAGAAATGTTGAATTGGATGATCGGCGTGATCACTCACGATGTTCGAGCTCCTCTGGCAAATTATTATCGGATTATCAGCATGATGCTGGACAAAGATATCCCTGCCTCAGAACATGAAGACTACCTGAAGAGCATGAAAAAGAGTAGCGAAAACGTCTTAAAGCTCATCAGTGAAATGCTGGATGGCATTCGTCTGCAGCGGCATAATATAGATTCCAAGCTCAATCTTGAAACCTGTAATATCGTATTCATTCTGGCTTCTTTGATAGATATCTACCAACCTATCGCCAAGCAGAAATCCATCAATTTGGTATGCAATTATGCTTCTGATGAGATTGTGACTAAGGTGGATAGCGATCTGCTGAAGATTGTGGTTCGGAATCTTCTAAATAACGCTCTGAAGTTCACCCCTGAAGGGGGAGAGGTCACCTTGGATGCCAGAGTGCATGAAAACATTGTTCAGATCACCATCGAAGATAACGGCGTGGGCATGAAATCCAGTGAAATTGCTGCACTTAGAAGAGGTCAAAGCATCAAAGGCAATAGTGCTACTAAGGAAGGTGGTATAGGATTGGGATTGATCCTGATAAGAGATTCCCTGAAAAAAATGAAGGGAGAGCTCAAGATAGAAAGCAAGCCTGGCAAGGGGACAAAGTTTACCATTCGATTGCTGCTGGCTGAATGAAAATCTTCTGCCCACAGCATAGCTCTGGAACAAATCCAATCTCGCTATTTGGACAGTATGCCATATACTATCTGCATAAAGATTTCTCAAAGGAGTGAAGATATAATGATGCAATTGCACAATTTGCCGGAAGCTTATGCCAAAGTGCATCTGCCTTCCAAGGTAGCCCTGGCGGTTACTCAAAAGCCGGATGGAAATTACAATCTCATTACCATCGAGTGGTTTATGCGCACTTCCATCGCCCCACCCATGTTTGCCATCTCTATAGGCCACAGCAGGTATTCGCACGACTGTCTGCAGGACGTCCGCTATTTCAACCTCGTATTTCCCAGCCGAGATCAAAAAGATTTGCTGAGTCTGGCGGGCTCGCAAAGCGGCAGGGATATTGATAAATTCAGCGCTGGGAAGGTCGCATTTATACCCGGCAAACTGCATAAACTGCCGATCTTGAAGGATGCCGCCGCCGTGTTTGAATGCGAAGTGGTCACACAGGTAAATAGCGGAGACCATACCATATTTGTGGGAGAGGTGAAATATAGCTGGAGCAATGCGGAGGGGGAGGTGTTTTATTATGAGTAGTTCTTGGTGCGGGAGTGCGGGGGTTCTTGGTTAGGGGGTTTTGGAGTTTTGAGGTTTTCAGGTTTTGAAGTTTTGCATGGAAAAAGATTGTTTGGAGTTGAAGCCGGCTACTCCATCCCAGCATTGTTCTCCAAGTTTCAAGCCGGCTTCGGCTTCAAACAGTCTGACTCTCATTCCCGGTGGTGAAAGCTGGCTTTCGGTCAAGCTCAAATCAGGTTTTGAAGTGCTGGAGGGTGTTGCACTTATGTAGAAACAGAGATCTTAGATCTGGCTACATGAAGGACAGGATATCCATTATCCTTGATGCGCCCAAAAGAGCCCAGGCTACGGCTGTGAAGGAGATGAAGGTGCCAAAGGCAAAGCCTTGGGACTTGTCACGCACAAAGATCAGGAAGTAGATGATGCCCAGAACTGCTGCGATCAGGATCACATAGGGCATGCTCAGCAGTCCGAAGAAACCGGCTATGCCTGTGAGCAGCCAGATATCTCCGCCACCGATGCCATCAGCCTTTCTGGCAAAGCGATAAGCATAGGCCAGAAACACCAGAAATGCAAAGATGATGCCCGCGGCGATCAGCGCTTCGACAAAGCCTACATCGCCTCCCGGCAGGAAAGCAAAGAGCAAGCCCAGCGGGATCAGGGGGATGGAAAGCTTGTGCGGAATGATCTGATGAAATGCATCTATGAAGAAAATAGGAATCATGAACATGGCCAATGTGGCGTATTTTAGAAAGACCAGGTTGAAGAGGCCATATTGCAAAAAGATCCCGATCAGGATGAGTGGGGTGATGATCTCTACCAAAAGGTGATGCCAGTGGATGCGGGCCTGGCAGTATTTGCATTTGCCACCCAGCATGATATAGCTGAAGATGGGGATATTCAGGTAGGCTGGGATCGCCTTGCCACATTCTGCACAGTGTGAGGCGGGAAAGATGATGGACTCTTTACGGGGGAGGCGATAAATCAGCACATTGAAAAAGCTGCCCAGTGCAGCACCTAAGACAGCTAATAGGATGATTATAATGGCAGTCAAGAGTTCACTAAGTCCTTATCTATTTTCATGCCAGGGGCGCACGGGTCGTATCATGCCCTGGCTCATTTTCAGCTCAAAAGTCATGGAATCGCTTGGGCGATAGCGCAAGGAAAACTCCGGCAGGATTTTGCTGTCGTTATCGTCATTCATGCTAAAGCTTTGAGAGGTATTCATGGAGCCGAAATTCACGAAATTCAGATCCAGCTCCAGATCAAGCTTGGGGCTGATCGCATAGTTCAGATGATTTGTATATCTGGAGAGATAATAGCCGTCTCCTCTTGAGGAAGTGCCGGCCTCAAAGCCCATAGAATGGGACATAGAGAGATTCTTCAGAGCGGGATTGCTCAGAGAAAATGGGTTAAAATCCGGCCGTGGTATATTATGTTGCGCCATCAGCGGCAGGATGGCGAGACTCAATAAGAGCAATATAGTGATATTCTTCATTTGGAAACTCCTTTGAAGCATTATAAGTACAATATAACTCACGGCCATTATCCCGTCAAGTATAAAAGTCGTCCATCAGCTTGCCGAGGCTGCGCATCCCTGTATCTATCTGCTCAAGATTGCAGTAACTAAAGTTCAATCTGAGGCAGTTATACTTTTCCTGACCTTCGGGATAGAACTTGCTGCCGGGGATGAAAGTGACCTTATGGGCTTTGGCTTGCTCAAATAGCAGGTCTGCAGACATATCTTCTGGCAGCCAGAGCCAGGTGAAGATGCCGCCTTCCGGCTTGCTGTATTGGATGTAAGCAGGCAGATAATCGGACATACACTGCAGCATCTTGTTCAGATAAGGCTGGTAGAAATTGCGAATATTCTGCAGATGCGTCTGCATGTGTCCTTCGGCAAGGAAGCGGGCTGCTACGCGTTGGGAGACATTATCCGGAGCGATATTGACCTTTTGCTGCCAGGAGCACATTCTTTCTATGAGCATACTGCTGCCTTTGGCATAGGCCAGACGCATTCCGGGGCCTAAGATCTTGGAAAAAGAGACGATCTCGGTAACGATCTCGGTATTGCGGTATTCATCATGGGCGAGCCTGAAGAGGGTGGGCAGGGCTTTGCCGGTGTATCTCAGGCGGGAATAGGGATTGTCTTCCATGATCGGGATTTCCATGGCCAGAGCATATTCGATGAGCTGCCTCCTGCGCTGATAACTCATGGTCACGCCGGTGGGATTGTGAAAATCGGGGATAGTGTAGATGAATTTGATCTTTTTGCCGGCCTTACTTAGTTCTTCTACCTTGGTCTGAAGAGCATTCATCTCCAGGCCTTCCTGGTCAAGGGGAACGCTGTGCACTTCGGCTCCCATGGCCTCAAAGCTTACCAGAGACCCCAGGAAACTGGGCGCTTCACAGATGATCACATCACCCGGATCCAGCAGGGCTGAACACATGTAAAAGATGGCGTTTGTAGCGCCGGCGGTGATCAAAATCTGGTCTGGGGAAAGATCATTGTAGCCTTCCCATTTCAAGAGTTCCTTTTTGAGCAGTTCGTCGCCCTGACTGCCGCCATATTGCAGGACGGTCTCACCCTCTTTGAGGATCACGTCGGAATACAAATTACCCAAAATCTCGCGAGGGAAAGTCTTCGGAGAGGGAAATC
>JALNWR010000179.1 GCA_023230795.1 Candidatus Cloacimonadota bacterium | reverse complement strand
GGAAGGATATTAATGCTGGAATCATGAATCTTAACTGCCAAAAGTATAAACTGAAATACATAGGCATAGATGATAGCTAAAATCTTATCATTAAGTTCATTATCAAAAGAGTGACTCAACATTTTGGGGGAATGCCAGAGGGAGTTTGTCCTTGACACAAAATGCCTGCATTCTACTGTGAAATAGAGTGCCATTTTCCTCATTGATTTATTGATGAATGGTAAAATGCTGCAAGCATCAAACAAAGGAGTTTTTAATGCAAAAAGGTTTTAAGAGACGCATCTTCACGCCCAGGATTCTGGCGTCAGACATCTGGTTCCTGTTAAAGAATATACGTAAATTTGCCGTTTACCGGCGAAATCCAACCCTCGATCGTGCATTTTTAGAAAAGATCATGAGCGTGGTAACAGCAGTCAACGGCTGTGTGTATTGCTCCTGGTTTCATGCCAGAGAAGCATCTGCAGCAGGCTTGGACCAAGCCGAGATCGACGATCTTTTCCAGCTGCAATTCGATACTAAGGCCGATGAGTTTGAGCTTCCCGCTCTGATCTATGCGCAGCATTTCGCCGAAACAGGGCGCAAGCCCAATCCAGAAGAAACCGCTGCATTTAAAGGCTATTACGGAGCAAAAACCGCCGGGGAGATAATGCTCTTTATCAGAATGATCCTGTTCGGAAACCTACTGGGGAATACTTATGATGCTTTTCTGAGCAGGCTTAAAGGGGTTCCTGCATTTGGCAGCAACGTCATCTTTGAATTCTTCTTTTTCCTTTTTTCCTTTCCGGTGATGTTTCCTGCCTCTATAGTGATGAAGAAAGATAACCGGAATAAAGCGAAAGCAGGTTAAGTAAGTTTAAGAGAAGAGAGAACAAGAAATCTTGTAACCTTAGCTCTGAACTTGTATTTAATTCAACTTTAACTCGAGATGACTCGAAGCTTCGAGTGAACTCGAGTTAAACACAAGTTAAAATCAAATTGAAGGCAAATGGCTTCCTGGAGTGTGTGGAGACCCCAAGACTATAAGTTTTGATAGATTTTCTTGATGTATAATTCTGAACTGCATCAGGGTTTATGCATAGAGCTACTCCTTTGTGAGTAACAACTACTTTGCAGAGTAATAAAAAAGGCTGCCCGAAAGCAGCCTTGTATATTATTTGTTCTTTTTGTGGCGATTCTTGCGCAAGCGTTTTTTCCGCTTATGTGTTGCGATTTTATGACGTTTCTTCTTTTTTCCGCAGGGCATATCAGTTGTCCTAACTCTCGATCTTCAGATCGACTACACTGTTTTTGAATTCACGGGAAAACTTGAAGGTAGGAACTGTGCGTTCTGGTACCGGAACCTTTTCATCGGTTTTGGGGTTGCGTCCCATACGCGGTTTACGGGTTTTGAGGCGGAATGTACCAAAGCCACGGATTTCCAAATGATTGCCTTCGCTTAAAATGTCTTTTACTCCCTGGAATAGGGCGTTAACTACCACTGCGACGTCTTTACGGATAATGCCAGTGTTTTCTGAGATTTCCTTCACGAGATCGGCTTTTGTCATGTTCATACTCCTTTAAACTAAGTGTTATATTTTATTCGAGTCGATAATCATCGTTCCAATAAGATACTCAAATTTATAGCTTTGGGATTTATGTCAAGTGAAAAATGCAGAGGCACTATGTCTTAGGGTTTTTTGAGCTGTTTTAATAGACTAAATTTGGGAAAACAAAGTCTGTGCTTGACACAATCCGGCCATGTAAAATTATGGAACAAAATACTCTGTAATTTATACAAGGAGCAAGATAAATGAAACAAGGAATTCATCCGAAATACACGAAGGCCACCGTTACCTGTGCCTGTGGAAATACCTTTGAGACCTTCAGTACAAAAGGGGACATGCAAGTGGATATCTGCAACGTCTGCCACCCTTTCTATACTGGAAAACAGAAGATTTTGGACACTGCTGGTCGGGTAGAAAAATTTAATAAGAAATACAACAAAGTCAGCACCGAGAAATAGTTCTTTTCTCAGGGTTTTACGCCAGTCTGCCTCAGATAATGAGTAGAGTGGCGTTTTTCTTTGTGGCTGTCAACACACTTTGTGGCTGTCATTTATAGAGAAAGCTGCAAAAGCAAACAGACCCAAAAAGGATTACAATATGAAAAAAGAAATAAGCGTAGGCGGACAAGCGGTAATAGAGGGCGTGATGATGCGAGGCCCGGAGCGTTTGGCTACCGCCGTTCGCAGAAAAAACGGGGACATTGAGCTCAAGCTCACTCCCTTTATCAGCCTCACCCAGAAGAACAGGGTATTTGGTCTGCCTATCATCCGCGGTTTTATTTCGCTGATAGAGATGATGAAGATCGGGCTTTCCACCCTGAATTTTTCCGCTGAACGCTATGAGCTGGACCTTATAGCCGAAGAGGAAGCCAGGGGGAAGGTGAACAAAAAGAAAGGCAAGTGGGCAGAAAAGGCTTCGGAGATTGCCAGCTACGTCTTGGCCTTTGGTCTGGCTTTTGTGCTGTTTGGACTTTTACCTTATAAGCTGGCGGACTGGATGAAGCTCTCACGGCAGGATTTCTTCTTTAATCTGTTTGCGGGATGCATCCGCATAGTATTCTTTGTGCTATATGTGTGGCTGATCTCGCTGATGAAAGATGTAAAGCGCCTCTTTCGCTATCATGGGGCCGAGCATAAAAATGTGAACGCCTATGAGCACAATAGCAATCTGCAAATCTCGGATATCCAGAGATACACCACCATTCACCCGCGCTGTGGCACGAGCTTTATCTTCTTTGTGCTGCTGGTGGGCATCTTGTTCTTTTCCATCACGGATGCGCTGGTCTCGCAATTCATTCTGGGCGGACCTATCCCGGTGTATCTGCGTTTGGGCTATCATCTTTTACTGATTCCCATCATTTCCGGGATCAGTTACGAAGTGCTGAAGTTTTCCGGAAAGAACCTGAAGCATCCTGTGGTAAAAGTAATGACAGTTCCCGGCATGGCTTTGCAACGCATCACTACTCAGCCGCCGGATGATGATATGATCGAGACCGCTCTGGTAGCCATGAAAGCCGCTTTGGATATGGATTATAGTGAGCACAAAGTAACCCTGCTGGGAATCTGATATGTTGCCTACCGACAAACTGGAAAGCTTCCGGGAAGAATTTCTTCAGCTTCAACAGAAGGTATCTGATGCCTCACTGATGAGCAATGCTCGCGAATATAAAAAGCTGATGCGTCACTATAAGGAGCTTTCTGAGACAGTCTCCTGCTGGGACAGCTATTTGGATATCCAAAAGCAGATCCAGGAAGCCAAAGAGCTTCAGGAGAATGAAAGCGATCCCGAAATGGTGGCTATGGCCAAAGAAGAGCTGGATACTCTCACCGAAGCTTTGGAAAAAACCGAGCTTCAGCTCAGAGACCTGCTCATTCCCAACGATCCCAACGATGAGAAAAATGCCATCATTGAGATCAGAGCAGGAACCGGCGGTGAAGAGGCAGCGCTCTTTGTGGCAGACCTTTACCGGATGTTCAGCTATTATGCCGAGCAAAAAGGCTGGCAAAAACAGATTCTGCACATGAACGAAACCGGCCTCGGTGGCTATAAAGAAGTAGTGATGCAGCTAAACGGCGAGGATGCCTATGGACTGATGCGTTTTGAAAGCGGAGTGCATCGGGTGCAAAGAGTTCCCGTTACAGAATCCAGCGGCCGCATTCACACCTCGGCGGTTACGGTAGCCGTGCTGCCGGAGGCTGATGACATCGATATCGATATCAGTGACAACGACCTGAGAATAGACGTCTATCGCAGTAGCGGTAATGGCGGACAGAGCGTGAATACTACCGATTCTGCGGTTCGCATCACCCACGTTCCTACCGGCTTGGTGGTGACCTGTCAGGACGAGAAATCTCAGATCAAGAACAAGAATAAGGCAATGAAGGTGATGCGCAGCAAATTGCTGGACCTTGAGATCAGCAAACAGGAGCAGGAAATAGCTTCAGCCCGCAAGGCTCAGGTTTCCACCGGAGACCGTTCAGCCAAGATCAGGACCTACAATTTCCCGCAATCCCGGGTTACCGATCACAGAATTAACTTGACAAGCTACAATCTCGATAGTTTTTTGGCAGGAAACATAGATGAGTTTGTCCAGTCCTTACGAATGGCCTGGAGAAATGAGAAGGTAAATGAATAAATGGTACAGGTATTACTGATCCTGGCAGTGCTGCTTTTCTTTTTATTTCTGTCCCTGTTTTTTTCGGGGCTTGAGACAGGATTGATCTCCATTGATATGATCGCACTGGAACACTCCTCTCGCAGGAGCCGGCGGGATGCGTCTCTGCTTCGTTTTCTGAAGCAACCGGATAAGTTTCTGGGTACTACCCTCATCGGAAATAATATCGCCAATGCCATTTTAGCCTCTCTTGCCACTTTATTTGTGGCAGAACTGGGGGAATTCCGCTTTGATGCCCGCTATACCTCTCTTATTATCGGAACTATAGTTCTGATCTTTGGAGAGATAGTGCCCAAGGCGATCTTTCGGGATTATGCGGATACCATCGTCCCCAGGCTATATCCCATTCTTCTCTTTTTTTATTATCTTTTTCGTCCTTTTGTAGCTGTAGTGGGTTGGATAAACCGGGGCTTGCGTAAAATGCTCAAGCTGGATGAAAACAATCAATACGACTATTTGACCAAGGATGACATTAACTTCCTGCTAAATGAGAGTAGCGAAGACAGCACCATGTCTCCGCAATTGGAAATGATAGAAGATGCCCTGGATTTGAAGGATATGGATGCGCGCAATGTAATGGTGCCCCGCACAGACATTGTGGCCATCCCGGAAAGCTCCAGCATCGCTGAAATCTCAGAAATCGCCAGAGAGGAAGGCTTTACCCGCTATCCTGTATATCGAAATAGTATAGACGACATCATCGGCGTGCTGATAATATACGACATTCTCAAATTTCAAAATGGTGAGGAAAAGTGCGCCGGAGACCTGGTGCACGAGCCCTTTTTTGCCCCAGAAAATATGGATGTAGATATCCTGCTCAAAGAGATGCAATTACAGCACAAATCCATGACCATCATCGTGGATTCCTATGGCGGAACTGCGGGTATAGTAACTATCGAAGACATTCTGGAGGAGATCGTAGGTGAGATCGAGGATGAGTACGACGACGATGGGGATCAGGATGTGCAGCAGATCAGTCCCAATACCTGGATAGCCATGGCAGATGTAGAGATAGACCATCTGGCCGATGATCATGAGATCGAGCTTCCCGAAGGGGATTATGAGACCGTAGCCGGACTGATCCTGGATCATCTGGAAAAGATACCGCATCAGGGACAATTCATCACTATAGCTCCTTATCGG
>JALNWR010000178.1 GCA_023230795.1 Candidatus Cloacimonadota bacterium | reverse complement strand
TGATGCTGATGGATAACTGCGCGATGATGCTCTCCGATAGCGGCGGCATCCAGAAAGAAGCCTATATCCTGAAAAAACGCTGTGTAACCCTGCGCCCGGAAACGGAATGGGTGGAAACCGTAGATAGCGGCTGGAATATGTTGCTACCCACAGACGATCCTGCCTTCCCCTCTGCGATAAAAGACTTTACCGAGCCCAAAGCTCATGAGAATATCTTTGGCCAGGATGTGGCACAAAAGATGCTGGCCCGGTTGCAGCAAGGCTAAGCTATTATATTATATCATATAGGGGCGGAAATCGAGTTCCGCCCCTACTTTATTCTATCAGGGCAATGTTCTTCTGGGGACTTTGCTGAAGTCAGGCTTCAGAGGGGGATTATTTTTGATCTCCGCCAGGGCTGTCTTGATGCCCATGTCCAGCTGAGGATCCTTTCCAGCCACATAGTCTTGCGGCATGATGTCCACTTCGATATCGGGATCGGTGCCGTAGTTTTCCACGCCCCAGCCCACGTCCTGGAACCAGAAGCTGAATTCCGGCTGAGTGGTAATGGTTCCATCCACCAGCCAATGCCGGGGCCAGATGCCGATCACGCCTCCCCAGGTGCGTTTGCCGATCAATTTGCCCAAACCTAAAAGCTTGAAGCTGTGCGAGAAGATGTCGCCATCGCTGCCGGCAAGTTCATCCGTGAGGCAGACCATCGGGCCCATGGGAGCGTCTTCCATATAGGGACTGGCACCCCACCAACGGGTGAGATCGTAGCCAATACGTTTACGAGCCAGCTTTTGCAGGAGCAACCCGGACACGCTGCCTCCACCATTGTGCCGCACATCGATCACAAGGCCTTCATGATCCACTTCAGCCAGATAGTAGCGATGAAATTCGATCAGACCTTCCTGCCCCATATTGGGAATGTGCAGGTAGCCAAGCTTGCCCTTGGATGCTTTGTGTACATACTCGCGGTTGCCTTCCACCCAGTCACGGTAGCGGGCAGATTTTTCGTGCTTCATAGTATGCACAGAGATGCTTTTCTCATCTTTGCCATTAGGACTCACCAAGCTAAGCTGCACCTGCTTTCCAGCCTGATTCACAGTGAGGCGCTCGGGGGTGATTCTCTTGCTTACCGCATCACCATTGATAGCTTTGATGATCCAGCCTTCGGATACTTGCACACCGGGATTCATCAAAGGAGAGCGATTTTCACTATCCCAATGATCACCCTTTAGGATGCGGGTGATCTCATAGCCTTTCTTTTTAGAATTATAGCGGTAATCTATGCCCAGCTTCCCGACGGTATAATTTGGGTGACTGCGGTAGTCTCCACCAAATTCATAGCAGTGACTGGTGCCCAATTCACCTTGAACTTCCCACATCAGATCAGAGAAATCACTGCGGCAGGCACAGCGTTCCACCAAGGGATAATAGCGATCAAAGACCTTCTGCCAGTCGATCCCGGCCATGTCTTCCACCCAGAAATGCTGCGCTTGCAAACGCCAGGCTTCTCTGAACATCTGTTTCCATTCTTCTACGGGGATGATCTCCACAGAGAATCTGGCCAGATTGATATAGCCATCGTTTTTGCTAAAGGATGCACCGGTGCTCAGCTCTGCCTTGGCTTCGTTCTTTGCCGTGACCACTCGGTATTTGTCTTTGGTAATGAGCAAGAGAGCGCTGCCATCTGAGCTAATCTCATAATCAAGGATATCTTTGGCATAGACCCAGCCTTCCCGTTTGTTCAGATCGTAGCACATCAGGTCCAGGCTTTTCTCTGTTTTCATGAATTTATCCAAAGACTTCGCAAGGTAGAATATGCGGTCTTTACAGGCACTCAGTTTACCGATTTGGGCGATTTCTACAGGAAACTCGATCAGACGCTCACAGATTCCCTCAAAATCTATCACTACGGGTTTGATCTCTTCCTTTTTGGCCTTCTTGCTTTTATCGTCTCTTGGGGGCTCTTCCGGTTTTACTTCAAAGGCTTCGGCCTGCTTGATGAAAGGAGAGCGCAGGTCTTTCTGCAGAGTAATCAAATAAGGCTTCATGGTAGCGGGGAATATGAAGTCAAATTGGACATTATCTGATAAAGGCTTTAAAGTCCGCTCTGAGATCAGATAGAGATATTTCCCTTCCGGATCAAAGACCGGATTTGCATCCCTCAATACCGGTTCGCTAACGATATGCTTTTCGCCCTTTTCGCTATCCCAGATCATGATCTGTGTGGTCTTGCGATCCCTGTTTTTGGCATAAGCCAGCCAGCGTCCATCGGGCGACCAGTTATAGCCGAAGATCATGCTATGCTCATCGCGGTCTATCAAGGTGAACTTCCTGGTTTTGCCGTTCAATACGAGCAGTTCATTCTTATGGTTTTGCAGTGCAATCAGACTGCCATGAGGAGCTATCTTGTAATCGTAAAGACGCCCCAAGTCCGGGTTGTCGATGGTGATGATCTTCCCCTCTGCTGTGGCAAAATCTTTGCGCAGGGGATGCAGCTCAAACCGTTCATAACCGGGTTCATCGGAAACCATCATGAGCTGCTTGCCATCGGGAAGTATCTGGGGCAGACGGTAGCGCACTCCATGACGAAGGCCATATTGCTGCACACTGCCATCCCAATTTCCGCCTACCAAGACCTTTCCCCTTACCGCCATACAGAGTGAAGCGGCATCTTTTGAAAGAAAGGCATCCTCTTTGTGCTTTAAGGCATCTACGAATTTACGCTGCCGCTGAACCATCGGGCTGTTGTATTCAAACTCCAGCTTATGAGCTTTGTTTTTATCAACTTCCATCATCCAAAGATCAGCGCCGGCATGCCAGATGATGCTTTTGCCATCAGTGTAAGCGCCCCTGGCATAATAGTCTTTATGATTTGTGTGCTTCTTCAGGTCTTTGCCATCCGAATTGCAGGAATAGATATTGCCCACTCCTTCATGATCACAGATGAAGTAGATGCGGGAAGCTATGCACATCGGTGAAGCAAAATTGCCGTCAAGATCGATGAGTTTCTTGAATTTACCACGTCCGGTCTTATCTATCAGCAGATAGCCGGCGGTTCCGCCCCGATAGCGCTTCCATCGGGCAGGATTGCTTGTGTTGCGTCCCAATACTACAGTTTTTTTGTCGAAGCTGATATCATTGGCTACGCCATAAGGCAAGGCCAGCGGAGCCCCTCCTGCAGGATCGAGCTCATAAATGCGGTAATCAAAGCCAAAGTGAGATTCATGGCAGGACGCAATGATAATCTTGTCTGTTTTCCAGCCCAAAGTATTGGTAAAAGAACCCAACCAGGTGAGCCTTTTAGCCTCTCCTCCGCTGAAGGGGATCACGTAAACTTCGGTGATGCCTTCTTCGGTGCTGATAAAAGCGATTTGTTTTCCGTCAGGTGAGATTTTCGGATTGCGAATCATGCCAAGATTGGCAGTTAATCTCCGGGCTATGGGGTTGCTCATAGAGAATGTCCAGAGATCATCTTCCGCTACGAAAACGATCTGGTCTTTAAATATAGCAGGTTGACGGTAATAGGATTGCATATTCTTGCTCCTTTAACTGTACATTTTCATTATGCACAAGATTTTGCAATCAAAGTAAGATGTCAAGTGCTTTCTTTGGCATTTCCACGAGATCTAAGGGGGTGGGTAAGTCGGCTATTCGGTCATCCCACAATATTTCCATCACTCAGATTGATCACGGTTTTGGCATATCCTGCGTATTTATCATCATGAGTTACCATCACGATAGTGCGGCCATCCTTATGCAGTTCGGTGAGAAGGCGCATCACCTCTTCCCCATTCGTGCTATCCAGATTTCCGGTAGGCTCATCCGCCAAAATCAGCTCCGGATCGTTGATCACGCATCTGGCCAAGGCTACGCGCTGCTGCTGACCACCGGAAAGCTGATGGGGAAAGTGTTTGGCACGCGCTTCCAGTCCCAATTGCTTGAGCATAGCCTCCACTTTGCTTTTGCGGGAAGCGGCGTTTAGCTTTTGATAGAGCAGGGGTAATTCCACGTTTTCAAACACCGTGAGCGAGCTAATCAGATTGAACTTTTGGAATACGAATCCGATCAGACTCCGGCGCATACGGTTGCGTTCTTTTTCACTTAAAGTAGCGGCTTTCTTACCATCCAGAATCACTTCGCCCTGGCTAGGTCGGTCCATCAAGCCCAGAATGTTGAGCAGCGTGCTTTTACCGCAGCCGGAAGGACCCTTTATGGCTATATAGCTGCCTTTGGGAATATGCAGGTTAATGCTGTTCAGCGCTGTGGTTTCAATGGTTTCAGTACGGTATATCTTGCTTAAGTCCTTGAGTTCTATCATTTTTACTCCTTAATCTGCTTGTAAATAGCGGATGGCATCCGCTTTATAGGCCTTTAAGATATTGATGTATAGTGGCAAAAACACCACGAAAGCCATGATGATGATGGTCAGAGGATAGCTCAGCCAGGCTCCGGTAGCCTTCACGCTAAACCTATCCGCATATAATCTGGCCAGGTTGAACGCCAGGATCAAGCCCACAAAGCCAGACCCCAGAAAGAGATAGAGATACTTTTTGAAATAGAGGCGAATGAGGTCTGAGAATTCGGCTCCGCATACCTTGCGGATGCTGATATCCTTCATCTGAGCGTAAATGGAAGCATAGCTCACGGCATAGATGCCCATCATGGCGAGCAAGACTACAAAAAGAGCCAATGATAGGCTGAGATTCATATAAATCCTGTCCTGAGCATAAAACTCCACCTGAGCATGCTCTACCTCCTGGCTGGTGTAGCCCAGCATACCCTGTTTGACCACATCGGCAAATAGCTCCTCCAAGGAACTTAACACTTGCTGTTTATGTCCCGGTTTCCAGCTCACTTGATAATATTCATAGACCATGGGTTTCAGGTGGTATATGATAGGAACCATCTCTTGATGAGCTGGGAAAAACCTCAGGTCAGGAACCACGCCGACGATTTGAGACCATTTGTCTGCCTCTTCATCAATATCTAAGCGCAGTTTCTTGCCCAAGGGACTCTGTGAACCAAAGTACTGCCTGGCAAATGTATCATTAATCAAAACCTCGGTGTCTGTTTCATGATCCGGCACAGTTCCGGCCAATAGTGTAACTGCTCTGGTCCGAAAGAAATCCGGTGGCAAGGAACAGCGATAGGCATGGGAGGGAGAATGTTGTGAGCTGTCCTCAAGCAATATCGGCACCTCAAAAAAACCCCGATGCGAGTATAATGATGTTGATATGGTATTTACCCGGCTGGCACTCTCTTTGAGCACACCAGGAATCTCGCGGATCCTTTGCCGTAGCACTGTGCTATCATAATAGCCAGGTATTTGAGAATTCGGCAAGGTCAGATAGCAGTATTGCACGGTGTTTTTACCATCCCAACCCCAATCCCAATT
>JALNWR010000177.1 GCA_023230795.1 Candidatus Cloacimonadota bacterium | reverse complement strand
CTATGGCCAGATTCTTATCGATGGCAAGCCCATCCAATCTAATCTAAACTACTTCCTGGAATATATGGCCTATGTGCCACAGCAAGACATGTTATATCCCAATCTCAGCGTGTATGAAAATCTGTATTATCGCCTGCGCCTCAGAATGCCAAAATTGCAGAAAACCGCGATAGAGCAAAAAGTAAACAACATCCTTTATCATGTAAGGCTAAGCCAGCATCATGATACCATGGTGGGAGAGCTCGGTGCCAAAAATCTCTCCGGTGGAGAACGCAAACGCCTGAATCTGGCGCTGGAGCTGCTCTTTGAACCCACCATCATTATATGTGATGAGCCCACCAGCGGGCTTTCTTTCAACGATGCGGAGCAGATTATCGGCATCCTGTCCAAGCTCTGCGAACAGGGTAAGATCGTGATCATTACTATTCATCAACCCAATAGCAGTATCTATCGAAAGTTTGATCGGGTAATGATGATGGATATGGGTGGCAAGGTGGCATATTATGGCACGCCCAAAGAGAGCTTTGCCTATTTTGATGAAGAGCTGCAATTGCTGAGCAATCATAAGACCGAGATCGAGACCAAACGGCATCTGAAGACTTCAGATTACTTTTACGACGTCATTACCTATCCTGAATATGACGCCCAGGGTCAGCCTGTTTATGAGCAGCTGCAAAAACAGGTGCAAGCCAAACGCAAATTCCCTCCGGAATATTGGCGGGATAAATACAAGCGCAAGATGCTCTTTGAGATGATCCAAAGTGACGTTCTTGAATCCGCAGAGACCTCCCCCCCTTCCAAAAGAAGACGCAAGCCTATGGGGCTAAAAAGCTATCTCATCAGTCTGATGACCTTCATCTCACGCAGTTTCAAAATGAAGTTTCGCGGCCGTACAAATCAGATTATCACTTTCGTCGAAGCCCCGCTGCTGGCTTTGATCATCGCCTTTATCCTGCGGCACACTACCAGCGCCAGCTATTCCTATCATGATAACAACAATATCTTTATTTATATCTTCGTCTCCATCATCGCCTTTATCTTTTTGGGAATGTCAAATAGCATAGAAGAGATACTTGGAGAGCGTAGGATCGTGCTCCGAGAACGCCTCATGAACCTGAAGATGAGCAGCTATCAAATCTCAAAGATCGTCACGCTCTGCTTTTTCGGATTTGTCCAGGCTGTGCTTTACCATACGATAGCTGCGTTGATACTGGGCATCAAAGGGCTTGCCTTTAGCAGCATCATCTATTTCTTTTTGGCTTCTTTGATCGGCAATTCCATCGGGCTTTTGTGCTCTGCCTTCATTAAAGAAACACGCACTGTGATAAACCTGCTTCCGCTGATTTTGATCCCGCAAATCATCTTTGGGGGAGCCGTAATCGAATTTGAACGCATGAACCGCAATCTCACGCTCTGGCAGAGGCATCCGATACCTGAAGTAGTGCAGGCCATCCCCTCGCGCTGGCTCTTTGAAGGACTCACTACAGCTTATGCCAAAAACACCAAATTCCACCGCGCTTTGCACAAAGTTGAAAAAAAGGAATTGACATATTTACAGGATTTCAGGAATGCTACAATCACTAATAAGGAATTCCAAAAGCGACGTGCGGAAACATATTATGCCAAAACCGCCATTGCTGAAAAATGGGACCCGAATGAGATCGTGAATAGCTATCTGAACTCTGCCGTAAGCATGATGGACGGCAGGGTGATGAATACAGAGCGCAATGAATTTATATCCAGTTACAAGATCTGCGGTTCACGCCTTTTTCGTACCTGGAATTTTAACGCTATGGTGATCTTACTCTTTGCCTTGGTACTGAATCTGATCACCTGGATAAAACTTAAAGTCTATTTCAAGGAATAAAGGAGTAATATTATGAAGACTCGGATAGTCATCGCAATGGTGCTGATCATGATCCTGGCGTTGGGAGCCTGTAAGAAAAAGGTAGAGCAGCTTCCAGATGAAGAGCTAATCCAACAGGCAATTATCTTTGCCCCTCTGCCTTCTTTCAAAGAAGTGTATAAAGCCCTGGATCAAGTTCAGGTAAAAGACATCTCCGCTGCAGTGCCGGCTACAATCTACAAAACCAAACAGGAAGAAGTGCGCAATGCCTTTTCCCTGGGACTTTTGACGGCTGATGCAGTATTGGCCGCAAAAGGCCGTAACAAAGGCAAGCTCAGCGAGATTTCCGCTTCCATGATGAACCTCACTTCACTGCTTGCACTGGAATCTGAGGTCAATCGTCTGGGCGATCAGATGAAGAAAATGATCGAAAACGAACAGTGGGAAGAGCTGGATAAAGCCCTGGATTTTCACAAAGCCGATGTAGAAGCCAAGCTTTGGGAAAATGAGAATTTTGATAATTATACCCTGATGTTGCTGGGTGGATGGATCGAAGCTGCAAACCGCGTGGCCTGGCTGATTCATCAAGATTACAAGCCCGAAAGAACTCAGGTTTTAGCCCAAAAAGGAACCTTCAATAGCCTGCTTCTGAATATGCAGCAGATCTCAACCCCTCACATCGTAGAACAAGAAGCCTTTGGGGAATCTATCAAGCTGTTGAAAGACGTAAAGACTATCATAGACAACGATCAAAATCGGGTATATACCAAAGACCAATTGGAACAGATCATCTCCAAGACAGACGAGATCAAAGCGGCTTTTCAAAACTAAATAATGTCTGATAGCTTCAGAGCCTTCCCAAAACCGGAACTCTATACAGCTCCGGTTTTGGGATTCGTTTACCTTTTAATGTTCCGGATAGTACCTCATCCCCTGTATCCTTAGAAAAGGAGAATCAACATGCGTAAACCGCTGCTGTGTTTATTGTTTTTAAGTTTGATCAGCCTGCTGATGGCAAATTCTTTTTCCGCCAAAGACACCCCCTGGGACGATGGCAAATCCATTGATCTAAGCTGGGAGCTGAGCCCTATGGTGAAAAGAGTGGAAATCAGCCGGCAGAATGGTGACGAGCCAGCGCGCATTTTGCTTAACACTGCAGAGTCCAGCGGCAGCTTCACAGATAATGAGCTTCAACCCAATAACGAATACCACTATCAGCTAAAAGCCTTCTTCCAGGATGATGATCTTACACTTCTGGCCAGTGCCCAAACTAAAGAGCAGTGGTTCTATATGGGCAAGCTCGGTTTTCTGATCCTGCTGCTTATCATCTGCATAGCCATTATCTATTACATACAGGCAGCCCGGGCCGGAAAGGAATTCTTCATTCGCCGCATCGCTGGACTGGACTGTATGGAAGAAGCCATTGGACGTGCTACGGAAAAGGGCAAACCCATCCTGTATGTGCCGGGCATCAGTGATCTGGATGATATTCAGACCATTGCCAGTCTCACCATCCTAAGCCATCTGGCGGAAAGAACCGCGGAGTATGATACTGAAATCATCGTGCCCTGCAGGTTTTCCATGGTACTCTCTGCTGCCAAAGAAGTGGTGCGCGAGGCCTATATCAAAGCCGGAAGACTGGATGCCTACAAGGCTGACAATATCTTTTATCTCACCGATGACCAATTTGGCTTTGTAGCGGGAATAGATGGTATTATGCTGCGCAGAAAGCCTGCGGCAAACTTCTTTATGGGCTCCTTTTATGCAGAGTCTTTGATTTTAGCAGAAACCGGCTTTGCCACCGGTGCTATCCAAACTGCAGGTACCGCTCAGGCGCATCAACTGCCTTTCTTTGTAGTTACCTGTGATTATACCTTGATCGGTGAAGAGCTGTTTGCCGCCAGTGCCTATCTTTCCAAAGACCCTCAACAGCTTGGCAGCCTTAAGGGGCATGATTTTGGCAAGCTCCTGATCATTCTGCTTATAGTTGTCGGCGTGATCTTGGAAATCCTGGGAGTCTCAAACCTCAAAGAATTTATCGCAGGAGCAATCTCATGAAACGCTCTTTACCGCTTTTCTTCGCTTTTATAGTAGGCTTTATAGTTCTGCTTTCAGAATTTATCCCTCATAGTCCCTTCAATCAGATCGTCTCCACTTTGGAAGGCTGGTTTATGATTATCTCCGGTTTTGCCATCCTCTTGGGACAGATCAGTCTGATCCGGATGAATACCCACAAGATTGCGCATAGACTGCCCAATTGGCAATATCATCTGGCTGGACTGATCAGCTTTGCACTGATGCTGAGCTTCGGTCTGCTTTGGGGCATGCGTGAAACCCCCGGGATACTGGGAGATGCACCGGGCATCCAGGCCTGGCTGGGGCTAAAGCCTTTTGACTATCTCTTTGATAATGCCTATTTGCCGCTTTCTGCCACGCTCTTTTCTCTGCTTGCTTTCTTTATCGCATCTGCCGCATACAGAGCCTTTATCATCCGGGGACTGGAGTCAAACCTGCTTATGATCACTGCCATCATAGTCATCATCGGGCGCACTAGCATCGGCACCATGTTTACCGGCTGGCTACCGGAGAATCTGCAATTCTGGCATTTCCCCAATCTGGCGGATTTCATCATGGAATATCCCAATACCGCAGCTCAGAGAGCCATCCTGATCTCAGCAGGACTGGGTATCGTGGGCAGCTCCCTCAGGATTATCCTGGGCATAGAACGCAGCTATCTGGGAGGTGACAAATGAAGCTTTCCGTATTGGCTGAACGCAGAATCATCTACTTGGTGCTCTTTGTGGCGGTAGCCCTTCCCCTTCTCTTCCCCATCGGCTGGAAGACGGAAGTTTCGGGATACACCCAGATGGTCTATGATCTCGTCGAAAACACCCCCGAAAATGAGGTGGTAATCATTTCCTTTGATTACGATCCTTCCACTATGACCGAGCTGCAACCCATGGGAGAAGCGATGATAGAACATGCTTTCAAGCGCAAGCAAAAGATCATCGCTACAGCCCTGTGGCCGATGGGAGTGCAGATGGCCGAGCAGGCCTTTGACAAAGTGCTAAAAGACTATCACGATAAACAGCGGGGCGTGGACTATGTGAATCTGGGCTACAAAGTGGGCGGTATGGTCACCATCCAGGCTATGGGGCGGGATTTGAAAGAGGTATTTCCCACAGATACCAGAAATACTCCTTATGAAGAGATTCCCCTGCTCATGAATGTCAGACGCCTGAAAGATATCGCCTGGGTAAGCTCGCTCTCCAGCGGAGTGCCCGGACTCAAGGAATGGATGATGGTAGCGCGAGATTCATACAACGTTCCCGTTACCGGAGGATGCACTGCAGTAAGCGCTCCCGGCTTCTTTCCTTATGTGAACGAGCAGCAGCAGCTCACTGGCCTTTTGGGAGGGCTGAAAGCTGCCAGTGAATATGAAAGCTTGATTGGCAGATTGGGCAGTGCCACCACCAAGATGGATGCCCAATCAATCGCCCATCTTTTGATCCTTATTTTTATCGCGCTGGGTAATATCAAAGTATTCGCCGCCAAGAGGAGGAAGAACAAATGATCAGCATTAT
>JALNWR010000176.1 GCA_023230795.1 Candidatus Cloacimonadota bacterium | reverse complement strand
TATCACACTATCCATCTGGAAGATACCTTTGGAGTAGGCCCGCTTACCATCTCCTTCCCGCGCATAGAACCCGCCATCGGAACAGATTTTACCCAAGCCCCGCCCTTTAAGGTCTCCGATGAAGATTTCAAACTGCTGGTAGCCATTCTCCGCCTCAGTGTGCCCTATACAGGCATGATCCTCACCGCTCGCGAACCGGTGGATGTCCGCAATGAAGTCCTGCGTTTTGGAGTGTCTCAGATCGATGCCGGCAGCTCCATCGGAGTGGGAGATTATTCTCATAAAGATGAAGAATCCCGCAAAAAATCCCAATTCGTATTGGGCGATACCAGGTCTTTGGATGATGTGATCTATGAACTGACCAGGGGTGGATACATTCCCTCCTTCTGCACCTCATGTTATAGAGCCGGACGCACCGGAGAGCACTTCATGGAATTTGCCATCCCAGGCTTTGTGAAGCGTTTTTGCACTCCCAATGCGCTGCTTACTTTCTCGGAATACCTCTTTGATTTTGCCAGTGATCGTACCCTTAAGGCCGGTTTAGAGCTGGTCGATTTTGAAGTCGGCCGCATTGCGGACCCTGAGATGAAGAAATCTGTCGCAGCCAGATTAGAAGAGATGAAGAGCGGGAAACGAGATTTGTATTATTGAGCAGGTGGAGCTCTGCAGGCGATGAAAGCCGCTTGAGCAATAAAAATCTAAGGCTCTTTGCCCGGTTAAGTGAATGAAACAAGCCACTTAGCAAGGCAGAGAGCCAATTTCATTAACAGCATTTTGTGCACACGATGTGTATTATCCTGCTTGATCATGGCAAAGTAAAGTCCGGAACGTACCGAGCTCCCATGAGCACCAGTCCCATCCCGGCTCACTGCCAGCTTTCCGGCAAGCATTTGTTTGTTTAGCAATTCTTTAAAGTCGAGTCTCAAACGTTGTTGTGAATTCCACCTCATTGTTCCTCAGTTGCTCGAGAACTTTTTTACTGTCCTCGTTCCTTACAATCTATATATTGTCTAACGATCAAATCCATTAATCTCATCTCTTCTTTATTGGTCAAGCTATTATTCCAAAACAGCTCTGATAGTATAAGAAAGCTTGATTAGGCTGAGTTGCCTGGGATGCCGAAATCCGATTCGGCTGTGCAGCGAAGAGAGGTATGTATCATTAGCAAACTGCGCTCGCTGTGGGGAATCGGAGTTCCCCACCCCAAGCGAGCTTTCATGTAAATCGTTTTGCTATCTAATATGTATCGTAACACTGGGACTTAAGTGGAGAAGCAGCATACTTTGCTTACAGCTTGAGTATCCGCAGCGGCTTCTTGGCGGCACCGTCCACGGTAATACGCAGCAAATAGACTCCCGCCGGCAGGTAGCGCGCATCATCATTGCAGCCGTCCCAGGCCAATACCTGCTCTCCCTTGGCTTGATTGCCTGCAAAAAGCCTCTTCACCAATTGCCCTCTGATATTATAGAGCTTCAGTTCCACCTCGCTTTGCTTCGGAATCTCATAACTGATCACTGCTATATCCCGGAAAGGATTGGGGGCCACAGAGATGCTGCCGGATATCGGCACCGCCAGCTCATCCGCATTTGCCACACTGTCTATGATCACCGTCACCGTATTTGAAGCAGCGGATTCCACATTGCCATAAAGGGCTACCACATAGTAAGTCAGGGTGTCATTCACAGCACTGTAATCCCGAAAATGAGCGGTGGAGGGATCGGATATATCGACATAAGCTGCATCATTGCGATAGATGCGAAAGCCCGATAGCCCCCTATCCATCAGCGGCATTTGCCAGGATAGATCGATCTGCTGACCGCTGAGCTCGCATGTGAGATTGATCGGCGAGTAGATCGGTTGATATTCATAGGCTCCCACGTCGATCACCGTGACGCCATCCCCATCTCCATCCCAATAGCGTTCATTGCCGGCTGCATCCACACTGTTGGATATCACTCCGGATGCCGCCTGCCAGCCGGCATCTATCAACGGTGAAACCGGACTCAGGGTATAAGGACGATTGCCCTCACCCACAAATAGAGGATCATAATCCGTGTTGCCAGCCCCCCAATAGAGCGGGTTTTGAGGGGTAGCGTTATACACTCCGGCCGAGCCACCCAGGATGTTGTTGTTGATTAGAGTAGTGGGGCTGTAGATGCCGGATGAAATGTAATCTGGAATCAGGATCTGCGTAGTCATAGCCGGATTGTAAAAGACGTTGTTGGTCAGCACATTAGTCCCCTGCACCGCCACGGCGGAGCCACCTCCGCTATTGCCGGCAAAGGTGCAATTGGAGATAAACAGCGTGTCATTCAGGGACCTTGCCATTGCCATGTGATTGTTGGTACCCTGATAGTTATCATAGAATGCGGAGTTCTTTATCTCGATGCGCAGGCGTTCCCCGTATATACTATAGGGTGAGATCTGAAACATAGAGTTAAAGCCGAAATCGCCTGATATCGTACTCCTGTTATTGTGAACCTCCAAGCCATCGATAAAAACATCACTTTCGTTTCTTGAAGAAATGTATATCGCATCCATTTCTGGGGCTTCACAAGACGAAATCTCTAAATTGGATAAGCTTAATGAACCCGACAGATCTTTTTGATCGTAAACGTAAGATGTTCCTGTAGAGGACACATTGCTTAACGACAAGTTTTTGATATTAATATTTCCTATACCTTTGTAACCAGAAAATCCAGTAACTAAGCGGGGATCAAAGATATTGGCAATATTGACATCACACACAGCATAGTCTTCTGAGCGCGTACCATAACTTATTCCTCTTTTCCCATTGATAATAGTTAGTTTTTCAGCCACCAAGCCCCGGCTCTGTGCTGGTGCTTTGACAACTGTTGTTTTATGTTCCGCATCCAGAATAGTCCCCTCTCGGGATTCTCCGACCAGGCGGGTATGGCTCTTGATCGGGATAGGAAATAGCTGTCCGTTCAGCGAGGGTGAATAGTGCCCGTCTGCCACGTGCACAGATTTAGGATTTTCACTGTCCGAAGCGATGCGATACATTGCCATAAAGATGCTTTGCATGGGCTGGGCAGGGCTAATGCCGCTATTGGCATCATCACCCCAGGGGGCCACATAGAGATCGTGATTTACCTCCTCATGCACGGTGTTCAGGATATCAAAAGTATAGGGATTGCTAATATTGGGATTGGCGGGTATGGCAGTGGCATAAAAATTCCAGGGATTGGCCACTGTGAAGGTATCCACCACCACATGCACGGAGTTTACATTGTAAAAATACAAATCACTGCCAAAGGCTGCGTAATTGCTGTAAATGCTGCAGCGGTTGACGGGATCGAAGATGGCGTTATATTGATTGATTGATCCAGCAAAATATATGCCTGCCCCAAAGCTTCCAGTATTGTGATGGATGCTTACGCCACTCAAGAAAGCTTGGCAGTATCCCAAATACACTCCGGCACCATTATCTGCTCGATTGTTTGTTGCATGGCAGTTGATTATCTCTGCTTGCCTCTGCCCACTCATTCTGCCAACTGCAATTCCGCCGCCCGTGGTCCAATCATAAAGCTCAGTGTAATGTCCTGTTCCATTCACTACTGTAAATCCTTGAATCTTTATTGATGACTCATTATCATTGACAAATATCCCCACTCCCCGAAAATCTGCATCAATTATCGTGGAATAAACGTAACCCCGGTTTCCAGTAAGCAGTTCCAGGCTGGCAAGAGTGATATTCTTACCATTGAATCTCACATTCTCATAGTATCTACCCGGATAGACCAATACGGTATCGCTATGGGCAGAGGCATTGATAGCCTCCTGGATCACGGTGAAGGCTTGCGAGCCGTCCAGTGCCACGCCCAGGGTGGCGGCATGAGCGCTAAAACATAAAAATAAGAGCATGAATACCGGTATAAGCCTGAGCATAAAAGCTCCCCTGCTTTGCACGGCGGCAAAGCGGAGGGCATTGTCAGTAAGGTGCAGCTCAGGAGCTATACCTTTCAAAGTTCTATTTTGTAGATTCTTCATTTCATCAACATCATTTTGTTAGTAAAGCTGCCTTCAGGGGTAGATAGGCGATAGAAGTATATACCGGAAGAGACCTGACGATTGTGATCGTCCCGACCGTTCCACGCTACCGTATGCTTCCCTTTGGCAAGCATTGTATTACACAAGGTTTTCACCTTTTGTCCGCGGACGTTGTAAACCTCCAGCCGGGCATCCGTCTCATTAGCCAGGATAAAAGAGATATTGGTGCTGGGATTGAAGGGATTGGGATAGTTTCCTTTCAGGCTGGTCTGAAGCGGAACCAGGCTTTCACCTTCATCATCGGTAAAGGAGATGTAGGCATATCTGCCGATCTGGTCTGATCTCAAGCTAATGTTTTCAAATACCATCCGGTCGGCGTTATAGGTTCTCCATCCCCGGACTGTCTTTTTACCTTTGCCCCCGTGAAAGAACACTATTTCCAGCTCGCCGGCATTCTTGGCACCATCCGGATAAAGACATATATCTACCAAAGTGCTATCCACCACAGAAGCTCCCATGCATTCTCCATTTACATACAGGCCTACTTCATCGGGCAGGTCTTCCGGATCGAATTCCACAAATACCGTCGTGTAATCCAGCTGTTCTTCATATTCAAAAGCTGTCGCCCGAGGCCTGATCACAGGTGGAGTAGAGGGCAACCCGGTATTCCAATACATCTCCCGGGGTGCTTCGGGCAGGAGCAGCAATTCCAGCATGTCCCCCTCGGATAGAGTGTATCTATTGGGATCGACGATCCAGGGACTGCCAAACTCTTCTCTTAGCCTGTATGTACTCCAATTTCGGGTCTTGATGGTATGCACGTAATCCAGATACTTTAATCGGTTGCTACCCGGCAAATAGCGCGACAAAGCATCACCGGCCCTATGTGTGTTTGGCAGAAAATAGCCTATGCTATTCACAAACGGATTATGGTTGATCGCCACTACCCAAGCGACTGGAGTGGTGTCCGCATCCGCCTTGAACCCATTTACGACTACCGGGTCTGGAAGAACACCTGTATTGAATTTTACTTTGTAGCCTTTAGGTTGGGTGGCCGGATGATCGGTATTGAACCAGTTACTTTCATCATGATGCATCTTCCCGTCCTCCCCATCATAACTCCATAGGATCTGGCTTAGTTGCGAAGGATTGTTGGGAGGCCCCTGCATGTGAGCTTCAAACATAAACCCAAGTTCATTCCAATAAACCCCATTGGTGAACGTTCGGTCATCCAGCACCGGGAATGATAGCCAATGGATTCCGGATGGATGCTGCGGACCATTAGCAGGGAAGTACACACGATGATGATGCGGATAGTAGATCGCTCCGATATCCGGAGGGGTGCCGTCGGGATCGGTTTGGATTTCACCGTTGATTACCGAACAGCCACTATTGATACAGGGGCTTTTTACATAATAATCC
>JALNWR010000175.1 GCA_023230795.1 Candidatus Cloacimonadota bacterium | reverse complement strand
CGTAAGACAATATATAAAGTGTAAGGAACGAGAACAATAAGAATGTTCTCAAATAACCTGAGGAACAATGAGTTGGAATTTACACCAACGTTTGAGACTCAACTGACTCAAGTCATTGTGCAGCTGCTGGTTAATATCTAAAATGCCGTCCCGCTGGGACTCGGTTTGGGATTGCTGGTGTGTTGGAGTGCGGTTGTTGATTCGGTAACCCCGCACTAAGAACCACTAAACCAAGAACCCATGCACTAAGAACTCCCACACTAATCACCACTAAACCAAGAACCCATGCACTAAGAACTCCCGCACTAATCACCCCCCACAACTCTCGCTCAAGCTTTTTGCCATGTATTCAGAGCGGATTCCCCGGGCTTGCATCAGAGCCAGAAAGCTCTCCAATACAGCAAAATTATGCGGACCGCAATTGTGGTAAAATCCTCGATAATCACCCTTAGGATATGTTAAATCATCGGCATATACAAACTCAGTGGGATGCATATAGAATACCAGAGGACGGTTAGTTTTCTCCAGGATAGCACTGAAACACCGTACAAAATGAAAGGGAAAGGTCCTCAGTAGCCTCATATTTAGCGGTAGAATGCAGGCACTTGGAGGGATTTCCAAAATTGTACCATGCTTGGTGTTGATGCTGAAAGGCACGGAGGGTCTGAAAAACGAAGCAAGATTTCCTACACAGCCAGCGCCGAAATCAAAACGTCTGGCTGGTACGGAAGAATCTATCGTATAGCCCTGTTCACAGAGAATCTCAAAGGTGATCTGCGAGATATTCAGCAGAGGTGCTCGAAACATCACAGGTTGAACGGAGGTTATCCTGGAAACAGCCTCAGTGCTGCGGCAAATCAGCTCTTTTTGGACCTGGTAGGGAGTCTCTGGGCCAAAGTTCTCTTTACTATCCAAGCCGTGATTGTGGCCATGCGTGCCTATCTCATAGCTAAGGTGCATAGCCTGCTGCACTATTTCCGGGTAGGCAGAGGCAAAACCTCCGGTAAAAAAGAGGGTGGGACGTAGCTGGTATTTCTGAAATAAATCAAAGAGCTTTGGCACACTCTTTTCTGATCCCGGAACCCAATCGAAATCCACGCTGAAATGTAGGTAGTTAGCCACTGTGGTTCTCACTTTTTAAGATTAGATAGTCACCCAGAACCACTGCATCCAGTCCTGTGGAGAAAAAGGTTCGAATAGCATCAAAAGGAGAATTTACTATGGGTTCTCCTCTTACATTGAATGATGTATTCAGCACAACCGGTACTCCGCTCAGCCTTCCCGTTTCGGAGATCAGGCGATGCCACAAGGGCAGAATATCTGCCGAGACGGTTTGCGGCCTTACGGTGTTATCGATATGCACAGTAGAAGGTGCGTGTTTTCTCAAAAGGGGAGTTGCCCTGTCTGCCCTTATCATAAATGGTTTGGGAGCGCTGCATGACAGATAATCCGCTTGAAATTCCTGTAGCAGGGAGGGGCAATAAGGACGCCATGATTCTCTGAATTTTACCCTGGCATTGATCTCGTCCTTGACCTTTACGCTATCGGGGCAAGCGATGATGCTGCGGCCTCCTAAAGCTCTGGCTCCCATTTCTGCTCCACCCTGAAACCAACCGACGAATTTTCCCCGAGCAAGCTGCTCTGCCGCTGTTTGGGCAGGATCATCCACACTGCAGTAGTTTACTTTGCAGGCAGCTAAGGTCTTTTGAATAGCCTCATTGCTAAATGCAGCACCATGTTGAACATGCTTTAGAGGGTCTCTTGGGTCTGCACCAAATTGCCTGGCAACCCAGTAAGCAGCACCAATGGCAGAGCCATCATCGGAGGCAGCTGGGTGGATGAATACATTCTCGATCCCCGGAAGTTCGGCAATAGAGTAATTTGCTTTGCAGTTCATAAAGACACCTCCAGCAAGGGAAATGCTCTTCATCCCGCTTTGGTTAAGCATATTTTTTACCACAGCAAGTAAAGCTTCTTCCAGACGGGTTTGCACTGCATAAGCTAAAGCAATGTATTGGGGTAAGAGATAGCGGTTTATCAGCTTTTCCTGGTGAAGAACCTGCTCGTTTATGCCAACCGGGGTCAAATTTGGATCATATTTCGTAAGGAATTTTACCAGAGCATCTGTGTAGCAAGAATGATGGTAATTTCCGCCCATCTTGAAAAAATAAGGATCAAGCTCAAATCCGTCGGAGTTCACTTTCAGGATACTATCAAGGCGTTGCAGCCAGGGATTATCGGCAGCTCCGGCTTCTCCAAACGCAGCCAGACCCATCAGTTTCCCCTCATCGCGATTGGCATGAAATCCCAGATAAGCAGTGAATCCACCATAAAACCAACCCAGAGAATAGGGGACAGGATAGTGGATGATTTTGGTGAAATGTCCCTGCCTGACCGTATATCCCGATACGCAGGATTCCTCGCCATGCCCATCGGCTACCAGAACCATAGCATCTGTAAAACCAGACTGATAATAAGCCTGATAAGCATGACTGAGATGGTGATTCACATACACCAATTCCGGAAGTTTACCTTGGAAGCCGCCTTCCCGCAAGGCAGAATAGACCAGGTTTTGAAAGTTTGCGGGGCGATATAGGTTCAGATAGCTGATCACTTTACCCATCCCATCACCGGCAAGTCTGCTTCTCCCTTTTCTGTTCAGGGCATTATTCAGGGCAGTTGAAGCCAGATTTCTCAGTACCGCAAAAGGATATTTCTGACAATCCCAGTTTATGGCTATCTTGTCAACTTCTGGCATCTTAAATCCGGTGGAGGATAAGCACCAGGCAGTAGCCTGAGTGGGGAAGAGGCCGTGCGAACTTTTCAAACGGTTGAACCGCTCTTCATGTGAAAAGGCTCGCAGCTTACCATCTACTACCAAGCAAGCGGAGGGGTTTTGTCCAAAGGAGTTGAGTCCCAAAATAACCATCTTTAGATATCCACATCAAAACAAGATAAATCAATTTGAGACATAAGAGCCTGAGATTTCAGGAACTGCAAAGCTGGCAGGATGGATGCGGCATAAAAGCGTTTACTTTCCTTTAGCTTTATTCGGGCTTCTTCTCTGGATAAATATCCGTGGCGAATCTGATTGCTGAGATGAGAATCGGTATAAGAAACTCCATACATCTTTTGAAACATGTGTTCCTTGAACACGTTGAATACGCAATCGGTATGCCAGTCTTCCTTTATCTCAGGAGGAATTTTCCAATCCAGATTTGAGGTGATAGTATCTAAAATCAGTTCTGGATCCCATTTCTCGTAGGAATAAAACATCAGCGGACTTACCGATCGATATCTAAACCGTAAGTAAGCAGAATTGGGGAAAACTGCCAGACATCCCAAAATACTGGTTCGCGGTACCCGTAAAAGCCCTTGTGCAAAGCGGGGAGACTGGACGATTTCCCTGGCCAATTGTAAGCCGCTGTGCAGCATGCCCTCCCGTTTATACTGATGGCTGGCATCTCCTTGATGCTTGATGGCCAAAAAGGGAGAATATTCCAAAGGAGTGGATGCCCACACCACATACGGGATCCTGCGGCGGACGGCTATTTGTGAACCTAAGATATGCAAGTGTTTGCAGGCAACGCAAGTCATACCGGCTGCGGTGGAATCCGGATGAGCCAGCCAGGCTTTGAAGTAATGAAGGAAGGATTGGGTGTGAGTATCGCCTGGCAGAGATACCAAGTAATATGGGACATCCAGAATCTCACAGCTTCTTTTGGCATTTTGGATGGCGAAATCCTTGCTGCCGCCATGCGTGTATATAAAAGCCTCTACTTTCAGATGATAATGCTTTACCAAACGGTATAGGGCATAAGTGCTATCTTTCCCGCCGCTTAAGCCTACCAGGCAATCAGCTGCACCTTGATGATCTGCCAGTCCTTTGAATTTATGAGCCAAAATCTGTTCACCTTTTGTTACGTAAGGTGGATAAGCATCTCTGCACCAGGCGCAAACGCTATCTGCATCAAAATCGCTACCCGGCAGCTGATCCGGCATGAGACAGAGCTTACATCTACGCATATTGCTCCTTCTTTAGTTCATAAACACAGGCATTGGTAAGAGGATTGTAGTGAAAGGACAAATTTTTCAAGCCTGCCTTATGGATGGCTGCCCGCACTACTTCCTTGCTGATATGATAGTGGTTTACTCCCAAAAGTACCCTCCCTCCCTGGCTAAGATATTCCGGTAGATCATGCAAAAAACGGGTGATGGTATCGGCTCCATCTTTCCCGCCACAGAAACGTTTTTGAGCAAAGTCATCCTGGAAAAGACCCAGGCGTTTGCCCTTTTCGGTCTCTAAGTAGGGGGCATTAAATACAATCAAGGAATAAACTCCCTGAACGTTTGAAAACAGATCACTACACAGATATTCGATCCCGCTCTCCGGATCATGCTGTTTGGCGTATTCGATTAATTCCATGAAATGATCAACGGCAGTAACCGCTCGGCAGGAAAGCTTGATTTGGGCATAGCGGGAGAGGACGGCATAAGCTCCACAGCCCATATCCAGAAGCTTAGTCTCCGGCTTCAGGGTCCGCTTCAGGCTTCCCCGCAGGCTTAGGGTCGTCCAATCCCAATATTGACCCCAAAGGGCATCGGACGGGCAAAATCCAAAGAGGAGCTTAAGTAACAGCGTGTTATTGCGTAAAGGTGCTATACACTTTGCATAGAGATGGTAACAATTCATAATACCTATCCATTTAATTTAAAACATTGCATGGTTTGTGCACCCTATTTTCATATTTTAAACCTTCAGCTCTGAGATCGGTATCTCCCAAAAAGTGGTATCATGATTCAAGATCAGGGTGCCATTTTTGGCCTTGAGCCGATCATAGATGAGTTTCTTAGCTGCCACGGTATCGCTTCTACAGACATCATAGGCTGAAGTGATCGCAGCTGAAGTGTGGAATCTGGTGGGGATAATATCTCCCGCATAAATGTAAAAACCCGCAGGGCTGTCTATCTGCACAAACTGGCTGCCCACAGAGTGGCCGCCGGATTTTACGCATGTGATGCCTTCTGCGATCTGAACATCTCCTTCGATAAGTTTTAGCTTGCATGTTCCATCCAGGAGTGAAAGCTGATGTTCAAAGTCATAGGCTGCCCGGTTTGTGGTATCCGGTGTTTTTGCCATTTCCCATTCATCTTTTTGGATCCAGTGTGTGGCGTTTGGGAAGGTGAGAATGTCGCGGGCGCCTGTTCCTGTGATAATGCCACCGGCATGATCAAAATGCAGATGGGTCAGGATTATATCGGTGATATCACGATCTCGATAGCCAAGCTCGGCTAAAGCGGCAGGCAAGGCAAAAGCACTGGGACGGTAGATTTCTTCTTGTTTGGCGCTGAGGCGATTTCCCAGGCCAGTATCGATCAGAATGCGGCGATCCTCGGTTACTATCAAGGCCAGATTCAGGTCTAATCTCTTGCG
>JALNWR010000174.1 GCA_023230795.1 Candidatus Cloacimonadota bacterium | reverse complement strand
GGGACTCGGATTAGAAGCATATTCAGTCGGAATCAATAATCTTAAGTGCTAAACATATAAACTGAAATATATGGACATAGATGCAAGCTAAGATAAAGCCAATGAATTTATTATCAAAAGAATAGCTCAATATTTTGGGGGAATGCCTTCAATGTTTCTGTTGTATTCAGGCATTTTTACGAGGACTTGATATCGGGTTGGTCGATGTATGCTATCTGAATGGCGTCCCGGGACTCGGATTGGAAGGTGCTGGATTGGATGCGTCTCGCATCCAGCAAGGCCGAAGGCCTTGAAACTGACCAGCGCCGAATCGGAGTTCAGCGCCCCGGACAGCCCGTCCAGCAGTATCTGCATGCTACCTTGCCGCAGAGCAGGATGCTATTCCTGCTGACTCGAAACCAGTAGCATCGGCGCACTACTCTACCTGCATAAGTCATCGTGGAAATGACGTGTAAATAAGCGTAATTATTACTGCTAATTACACGTCATTTCCACGAGATCTAACAGGGAAGGGTAGTTCGGGTAGCAACAGATATATGCTCTGACTGATGCCATCTTGCGAACTCAAGGCTGGGGTTCAGAATCGCTCGACTTCAGCTTTGATTGTGAAAAGCTAAGCGTAAAATACTGCAAAATAACACATTCCTTACGCGGTTGGCTTGTTTATTGCATGAGATTATACGAGGGAAGAAATTCCTTTACAGAAATGATGCTGATGTTTTGATGGAATTGAATCTGAGAATTGTGGTTGTTGGCATAAATTTGAAAACATAAGACCCTGCTATATGTTGGTAACAGGGACAAAAATATAATAACAACTAAGACTACAGGAGTAGCAGCCATGAAAAAATATATGCTGTTTGTCTTGCTTTTGACATTAGCTTTTGGGGCTATCTCAAATCTCGGTGCTCAGATAACGGTAACCGTCGGTGAAGGGGACGAAATTAGGCCAGATCCGTGGACCTTCTACCGAAATAATAGCCTGTTCCAAGCCTTGTATTATCAAAGCGAAATTGGCATGTTTGGCAATATTACAGCGCTGAAATTTTACAATAGCTTCACAGATTATTTGAGCAATAAACCGATCAAGATCTGGTTAGGTAGCACCGCAGAGGAAGATCTCTCCGCCGGTTGGATTGATCCCACTACTCTGACTTTGGTATATGACGGCACCATAAATTTTCCGACTGGAGAAAATACTATTACTATTCCGCTGCAGGTTCCTTATACCTATGGTAGCGGTAATCTGGTATTCTATACCTATAAACCTGTGGACAATTATTATCATTATTACTATAATGCCTATTTCTATGGCCAGACTGTGGGAACTAATCGTGTCCGTAAAGTAAGCTCCGACAGTTCTATCTATGATCCGTTGATGCCTTCTGTGGCAGGATACACATCTGGCACCTTTCCTAAAACCACTTTCACCATAGTCCCGCTCAGTGATGAGCCCTTCTTTGTGGTCTCACCACCCGAAGCAGATTTTGGTTCGGTGCAGCTTCCCCACACTGCACATCAGGATTTCTATGTAAGCAATGCTGGAGCTGGGATTTTGGGAATCAACAGCATTTCCATCACTGGGGATGACTCCTTTACTTTGACAGATATCCCAGATCTGCCCGCAAGCCTAAATACTGGCGAAACTTTGATCTTTGGCCTGGACTATAGCCCCGGCGCAGCAGATGAGCATATTGCTCAGATCACGATAACGGATGATTTCAGCTACGAGGTGCATACTATTGAAGTCACAGGTGACAGCTATGATTCCACTATCTACAGTTTGCCATTTATGGAAAACTGGGACACAGTTAATGAGCCAAATTTTCCTTTGGGCTGGAATACTATCCAAAACTCCACAAGCACGACTGCCTATGTTGCGACCTACAGCTCATTGCCGAATAGCGAACCAAACTGCGTACGGTTCTATAATTCCAGCGATGCGAATGCACAGCTTTATCTGCTTTCTCCGCCTATCGCCAATGACATTGATATAAGCGATATCCGCATTAAGGTAATAGCTAAAGGCAATTCCGGTTGCTCTTTACAGATAGGCAGCATGAGCGATCCTGCAGACTCCGGCACTTTTGCACTGGCGCAGGATCTTACCGTCTATCCAATATGGAACGAGTATGTGATAAACCTCACAGAACACACCGCAGCAGGTAGCTTCATCGCTATCAGACACGGCTTGGGCGGAACAAACCGCAGCGTTCATGTGGATGATCTTACCTTTGAACTGATCGCTCCGAACGACTTGGCAGCTGTTTCTATCACAGGAAACACAACTCCCAGTGTAAATGTCACTACCAATTATACCGTAAAGGTATTTAATAACGGTACAGCCACCCAGTCTGACTATCAAGTTCAGATTGTGGACGATCAAGGCGCTATCCTGGTCTCAGTAGCCGGGGCAGATATTGCTCCTGGTGAGACTGTAAGTACCATCCTTAGCTACACTCCCACTACCGAGGGTCCTCAGACAATCATTGGCAAAGTGGTGCTATTAGATGATATTAATAGTGTGAACGACACTTCTTCGCCACTTGATCTTTTAATCCAAGCCAGAGACTTTTTCTATATAACCGTCGGTGAAGGTAACCAGATGCGGGGTATTCCCTGGGAATTCTTCTACAAAAACAGCCTGTTTCAAACCTTGTACTACCCGGATGAATTAGTTATGTTTGGACAGATCGTCGGTATCTCTTTTTACAACAACTTTACGAGTAATATGACTAATAAACCTATCAAGCTCTGGCTGGGTACTACCACTGAGGCAGACCTTTCTGCTGGCTGGATTGATCCTAATTCTCTAACCATGGTTTATGATGGCACGATGGATTTCCCTTCCGGTGAAAATATTGTCACTATTCCTTTGACCACACCTTTTAACTATTTCAGCGACAACCTGGTGCTCTATGCCAATCGACCCATGGATATGGTCTATCACCACACAGATGACGATTTCTACGCCCAGACTGTGGGCTACCAGCGCTCCCGTAAACTGCAAAATAACAACATTAACTATGATCCGATGAACCCCTCGGGTACAGGAACTCTTTCCGCAACCCTCCCCAAGACCACTTTCTTGATGACTGTGGATGGCACAGGCTCGCTTTCCGGCACCGTTACTACGGCTGGAAGTCCCTTGACGAACGTGGAGATCAGTATCGATGGCACGACCTTTGATACCGTTACTTCTGCCTCAGGACAGTATAGCTTCCCTTACTTGCAGGAAGGTGATTATGGCCTTTTCATTCATAAGGTAGGCTATGAAGACCAAAGCATCTCCTTTAGCATTATGGAGGATCAAAATACTACAGTGGATATATTAATGATTCCCTCTTCCTCTGTTAATGTGATCGGTTCTGTAACAGGCAGCAATGCCTCAACAGAGCCGCTAAGTGAAGTAATTGTGACCCTCACAGGTGTGCTGAACTATAGTGCCACTGGCAATGCCTCAGGGCAGTTTGTAATAGAAAACGTACTCTCCGGAAATACCTATAACTACGTTATAAGCAGAGCCGGATACCAAGCCACCTCAGGTTCCATCATAGTTGGCTCATCTGATTACGATATGGGTAATATCATCCTGGAAGAGCTCACTCTGCCGCCTTCTACCATAACCGCTACTGTGAATGATGCAGAAACTGCTATAGATTTGATTTGGACATCTCCCGGCTCTGTTGCGAACTTCCACTTCTTTGATTTCGAGCTTGATGATGGCAATTGGGTACCCGGTTCAAACTGGACTGATCCTCTGGGAGACTGGGAATATACAGATAGCTATGATGTAAGCCAATGGAGTCCTCCCTATCATGCTCCCAATGTTAATCCTCCGAATACTGCGCACTCCGGAACTGGGATGTGGGGCACAATCATATACTCTAACCCCAACTATTCCAGTGGGTTCAGCTATCTTACCCAGACTTTTGATTTCTCCTCAATAGAGAACGCTCAGCTCAGTTTCTGGAGCTGGGAGAATCTCTATGGCCCTTGGAACTACGCTCAGGTAAGCATAAATGGCATCCGGGTCTGGGGACCGAGCTGGGATTACGCAGGAACTACCTGGCAAGAAAGAATCATCGATCTTTCCGCTTATGATGGCATGGGCGGGGTGGAGCTTCGCTTTGAAATGTATGCCTCCAGTCCATCTACAAGCTTTGCCGGCTGGTATATTGACGATGTCTGTATAGGCTCGGCGGATCGCGTAGTTCGCAGTTCTCCACCTTCAGTAATTCCAAACGAGCTGCAAGGCCTTAGCAAGCTGCAAGCTGCTGAGTTAACAGAATCAAAAGCCAGTTCGCATCTTGCCAGAAAGATGGTAAACAGCCCCAGACAGCCGATGTACAATCCATCCCGCCTTCCTGTAGGATACCGGGTCTGGCGCTTGGAACACGGGCAGGAAAACTTTCCTGATCAATGGGTTTCGCTTACTCCTGCCATGATTACCGATACTACCTTCACGGATCCCGCTTGGGCAAGCTTCCCGGATGGAATCTATAGATGGGCAGTGAGAACGATCTATACTAATGATGTGCTCTCCAATCCCGGCTTCTCAAATAGCATCCGCAAACAGCCAAATGATATGTCTGCATTGAATATTAGTGGAAACATTAACCCCATGGTGGGAGCCCTTGCTTATTATACTGTCAGGGTGAAAAACACCGGTACTGCGCCTCAAGCAGCGGGCGCTTACGCTGTGAAAATCATGTCCGGGAATACCGAGCTTGCCTCGGTAGCCGGCCCCACTATCGGCGTGGCTGAAGAGATCGGAGTCACGGTTTCCTGGGTACCATCCGCAGAAGGCTCCATCACCCTTTATGGCAAGGTAGTGCTTCCGGAAGATTCCCAGCCTGCAAATGACCAAACCGATCCCATCTTTGTGCTGGTAATGCCTGCTGGACAAACTATTTGTACCGTAGGTGAGGGAGATCAGCTGGCCTGGATTCCGGTAGATATGAGCTGCAGGAGCAGTCTGTTCCAGATGATCATCTATCCCGATGAACTGAGCAATTTCTTTGGGTTTATCAATGGAATACAGTTCTATAACAACTTCTTTTCTGACTTATCCGCTATGCCTACCAGGGTTTGGGTGGGGACTACTACGCAAGGAAATCTCTCCGGCGGCTGGATCTCTACTGCCGAAAATTCGACCCTGGTATTTGATGGTAATGTGGATTATCCCTCGGGAGAAAATGCGATTCCCATCTTCTTTAATGAACCCTTTATGTATCTGAATGGTGAGAATATACTGGTAACGGTGCACAGACCGATGGATACCCATTGGCACGACATCTATGACAGATTCAGGGCTCAGACTGTCGGCACAGATCGGGCCCGTTGCGCGAGAAATAGTACTATAGAGTATGATCCCACCGTCCCGCCCACTGACGGCACCACGTCCGGTCAATTCCCGATGACCACCTTCTTCATGTTT
>JALNWR010000173.1 GCA_023230795.1 Candidatus Cloacimonadota bacterium | reverse complement strand
GGACAGCATTTACGGAAACGCCATCAAAAAAGCCATAGAAGGTGCCAATTTCGCCGGCATGCCCGCTCTGGCAGACGATACCGGGCTTTTCATTTCTGCCCTGGGAGGGAATCCCGGTATATTCTCCGCCCGTTGGGCCGGGGAAGGCTGTTCCTATCGGGACAATAGAGAGAAGATTCTCTCTCAGATGCAAGGGCAAGAGCAGCGCGAAGCTTATTTCGAAACCGCTGTAGCTCTGGCAGATCATAGCGGCCTTATCTCTGTGGTTTCCGGCAAAGTAAGAGGCAGCATCACAGAATCTGAACGGGGCGAAAGCGGTTTTGGCTATGACAGTATCTTTGAGCTCGAAGGGCTGGGCAAAACTTATGCCGAGCTGAATGATGAACTGAAGAACCGCCTTTCACACCGGGCTTTGGCCATGCAGGCTATTCTCCCTATGATCAAACGAATTTTAAATATCTAAGACAAAGGAAAAGAGGTTTTTATATGATTAAAAGTGAAGTATTCAGACAGTATGATATCCGCGGAATAGTGGGTGAACAGTTAAACGCCGAAAGTTATTACCTGATCGGCAAAGGCTTTGCCAGCATACTCCAAAGCAAAGGATTGAAGAACATCGTGATAGGTGGAGACGTGCGTCACAGCACCCGGGAATTTATGGATGCTTTTATCAAGGGTGCCACCGAAGCGGGCTGCGACGTTACGGATATCGGCACGGTAGCCACTCCGATCCTGTATTTTGCCATCTGGAGATTGAAACAGGATGCGGGAGCGATGATTACCGCTTCCCACAATCCCTCTCAATACAACGGCTGCAAACTGAATCTGGGCCTAAACAGCTTCTATGCCGAAGACCTGCAGAAGCTCTTGAAGCTGATCCTGGCCGAAGATTTCATTAGCGGCAAAGGCAGTTTGAAACAAAACGACAGCATCGAAGCTGATTACATAGATTATGTAAGCGATCATATCAAGATTCAGCGTCCGGTAAAGGTAATAGTAGATGGTGGCAATGGCATGGGCGGACCCTATCTGCCCGAAATCCTGCGCCGCGCCGGCTGTGAAGTGATAGAAATGTATTGCGATCCCGATGGCGATTTTCCAAATCATCACCCCGATCCCACCGTGGAAAAGAACATGGTGGACCTCTCACGAGCCGTAGTAGAAGCTGAATATGAGCTCGGCATAGGCCTGGATGGAGATGCAGACCGCATCGGAGTGGTAGATGAAAAAGGGAAAATGCTCTTTGGCGATCAAACCCTAAATATCCTGGCCCGAGACTATCTGGCTACCAATCACGGCAAAACCATCATCGCCGACGTGAAATGCTCCAAAAATCTCTATGACGATATCAAAGCCCGCGGCGGTAAGGCCATTATGTACAAAACCGGACACGCCAATATCAAGATGCACATGAAAGAGCTGGGAGTGGAATTTGCCGGAGAAATGAGTGGCCATATATTCCTGGCAGACCGCTATCTGGGCTTTGACGATGCCATCTATGCCAGCTGCCGCTTTGTCGAAGTAGTGGCCAAGACCGATGTGCCCGTAAGCCAGTATCTGGCCGATCAACCCAAACTCTACAACACTCCGGAACTGCATACCAAGTGCGAAGATAGCCGCAAATTTGAAGTGGTGCACAAGGTCTGCGAAGAATTCAAAAACGAAGGCTACGACGTGAACGATATCGATGGCGCCCGCATCACTTTCGCAGACGGCTGGGGACTGATCCGCGCCTCAAATACCACGCCGGTTCTGGTAACCCGTTATGAAGCCACCACCCAGGCCCGCATGCTGGAAATCCAAGCCCTGGTGGAAAGTAAAATCAAGAAGTATCTGTAGTAATTTTTCCAGGAAAAGCTGTGCCTTATATAACGGTGTAAACCAGATATAAGGCATGGCTATTGCTCTTTTGCCGATCTTGCTTTGAACTTGAGTTAAAAGCGAATTAACTGCGGGTTCGGGAAAAGAGAGAAGAGGGGTTTTCAGGTTTTGAAGTTTTGAAGTTTTCAGGTTTTGAAGTTTTGAAGTTTTGAAGTTTTCAGGTTTTGAAGTTTTCAGGTTTTCAAGTAGCTCTCCTTGCTGGATGGGCTACCTGCTGGATTCGATGCGTCCCGCATCGACATACAACAGCTTAAGTCCTGGGACGCTATTTCAGATAGCAAATAAAAGCTACACAACGGCTTGAGTGATACTATTTCAGGCAGCAAACACCGACCAGCCCATAAAAAAAAGAAATCAGGAATAAGCACTTGACAGGAATCTCCGCTCTCAAATAATTGCATTATAGTCTAAAACTATTATTTACTAAAACCGATAAAACACAAATTCTGGGAGGAATTATGAAAAAGATGTTTTTCTTATTTACGCTGAGCCTACTACTGGTTGGTATGGCTTGGGGACAAGGTCTCGAAGACTTCACAAATTCGAATGCCAGCAGTGGTTATGCTACAAGTAGTTTCGTTGGAAACAATGACATTACATGGTCATACGTCGAATCCAGAGATGAAAATGGTGATGCAAATAACTCTGGCATTGTTGGTAAAGCCCTAATGCTCAGACGCGTAGCTGATAACAGCGCAGTGTCGTCCAGCACTATCGGTGGCGGGATTGGTGACTTTAGTGTGAAGCTATATAAAGGCTTTACAGGCGGTGGAAGTCGTCAAGTCGAGCTTTTTATTAACGGTGTCTCAAAAGGAAAAAGCACTCCCTTTGATGACTTTGACGAACACATATTCGCTGTTAACGGTATAAATATCGCAGGGGATATAACTATCGAAATCAAAAATATTACATCTAAACAAGTAATAGTCGATGATATATCATGGACAGCTTTCGCTTCTTCCACTCCCGTGATATCTGTAATTCCTGCCACCCTCACAGACTTCAACTATGAACATAATAGCGGTCCTTCCGCTGAGCAAAGTTTTGCCGTAAGCGGCTTGAATCTTACGCATGGTATCAGCATCAGTGCTCCCGCAGCTTATGAAATCTCCGAGGGAACTGCTGGCTCGTTTGTGCACACCGATCCTATCGTTCTTACTCAAGCCAGTGGCACAATAGAAAGCACCACTATCTATGTTCGTCTCAAAGCCGGACTGGATATTGGCGATTATAACGATCAATATATCACTGCTACCTCAACCGGAGCGGATGACAAAATCGTTACGTGTAGCGGGGAAGTAACTACACCAGCTGCTCCTGTTGCTCCAGTAGCTACCGCAGCCTCAGCTATCACTGATGCCAGCTTTAACGCAAACTGGGATTCCGTAAACGGCGCTACCGGCTATTACCTGGATGTTTATACTAAGACTACCGGAGCAAGTGCTACCGACCTGTTTATCTCTGAGTATATCGAAGGAGGCGGCTATAATAAGGCGATTGAGATTTATAATGGCACTGGCTCCGCAGTGGATCTATCCGATTACAGTCTTAAAAAACAGACTAATGGATCAGGAGATTTTGGTAATGAACTGATTCTTAGTGGCACTTTGGAACCGAATGGAGTTTTCATCACTGCTAATAGCTCTGCCAATGCCACAATTTTGGCTTTGGCAAATGACACTAATCAAAGTGTGGTCACTTTCAATGGTAACGATGCTGTAGCCTTGTATTATCAAGGGAACCAAATTGATGTCGTCGGAGTAGTAGACCAGGTAGCGATGTGGGGAGAAGACACAACCTTGGTAAGAAAAGCGACTGTTAATTCACCGACCACTGCTTATAACGCTGGCGACTGGGATGAGTATCCTATTGATACCTTGGATTATCTCGGCTCTCACACAATGGCGGGCGGCACCAGCAGTACCTACCTCACCGGATTCGAAAACAAAAATGTCGGCGATGTGCTCACTTACAATATCACCGGTCTTGATCCCGAAACCACATATTATTATCTAGTACGTGCAAAAGATGCTTATGATCAGTTAAGTGGCAATTCCAATGAAATTACCGTTACCACACTTGCTGCAACTTCCCAGATCGTGATAAACGACGATGGAACTGCTACGGGTGCTATCGTTACCGAAGGTGGAGATATTCCAGATTCTTTACTGGGACCCGACACCGGTTTCCCAGCTGTGATTTATACGATTAGCGCTACAGGCATACATGATGTCTTAGTGAACAGACCTTCTACATATGGCAATATTGACTGGTATTGTTGGTTGGTTACTCCTGGAGCAATGCTCCTCGAAGGGATTGTTGACGCTATAAACAGCAGTCATCTGTTTGAAAATGTAAATTTCGATGCCAAGGGTGATGTGGTGGTGATTATGAATGACAATTCCACCCTCCCCGTCGAGCTCTCCTCCTTCACAGCCGTATTTACTGCGAATAACAACGTTATGCTCACCTGGGTTACCCAGTCTGAGACTGGTGTATTGGGCTTCTACGTATATCGCAATACCGATAATGATCTGGCCAATGCCCAGCAGATCAGCCCCTTAATCAATGCTACAAATACCGCAGACCAAAAGGTCTATGTGTACAAGGACCAGAAACTGAATTTGGCAGACACTTATTATTACTGGCTGATGGTTTCTGACATAAATGGCAGCGAGAGCTTCCATGGCCCCATCCATGTGAAGTATGAAGGCGAAAATCCGGAAGTTCCTGAGATTCAGGCGGTCACAGAGCTGAAACAGATCTATCCGAACCCCTTCAATCCCAATACCACCATCAGCTACAGTCTGGCTGAAGCCAACGAGGTTCGCTTTGTGATCTTCAACAGCCGTGGCCAGATAATCAAAAATGTGGATCTGGGCAGCAAGAATCCCGGCGATTACACTATCACCTGGGACGGAAAAGACCAGAACGGCCAGGCCGTAAGCACCGGAGTATATTTCGTTCGTATGTATGCCGGTGGCGATAGCTTCAGCCGCAAAGCCGTGCTCATGAAATAATATAGCTAACCTACAAGGTTTATGGTGAATTAGCCATAAACATAAGATATACCAGGCCGCGGGATTTTCCTTGCGGCCTGGATTTTCTCTAGGCTTGGATTTGATTTTAACTTAGGTTTAACTCGAGATGACTCGAATGCTCGAGTAGGCTCGAGTGGAAAGCGAATTGAAATTGGGTTGAAAGATCGGGAGTGGATAGAACGCGGATTGTGCGGATCGGGCGGATTTACGCGGATTTGGGAGAGGATTTTGCAAGGGGGGGGGAGATGGTAGGAGGATTATTGAAGTCCAAACGCCTAAGAGATTGGTAGTAAATGTAGATTGTCGAAAGGCGTATGGACTCCAAAAATCAGGTAGTTTGAATTGGAGTTTACATGAAAGAAGATTGTTTGGAGTTGAAGCGCCATACGGAGTCTATACATGTACTAGCAATTATTTAGGCGCTTTTACTTCAAAGAATCTGGCTCGCATTCCCGATTGCGAAAGCTGGCTTTCAGTAAAGTTCACGCAGATAAGGGCGCAGATGGCGCAGAATTGGGGCTTTCATTGTCGGTGGCGAAAGCCGGCTTCAAGCTTG
>JALNWR010000172.1 GCA_023230795.1 Candidatus Cloacimonadota bacterium | reverse complement strand
ATGAAATGAATAAACTAAGAAGCACTATCACCTATCTGGTTTTGACCATCTTTGGCCTTACTATGGTCATCCCCTTTATCTGGATGCTTTCCACAGCGCTCATGACCCAGTCTGAATTTAATAAACAAGAAACGCTCTTCATCCCCAAGGAAGAGTATCATGTATGGAACCACGATGGGCAGCAAGACAGGATATTGTTGGTGATGGAAAAAGAGGAGACCAGCATCATCCACGTATTAGGAGAAGAGCTCGATATAGTCTCTGAATATCAGCAGGTGCCCAGCTCGGAAATTGAGCTGATACGCAAGAAGCCCAGCTTTCACTTTGCAAACTTCGTGAAAGCATTCAAGAAAGTGCCCTTTGCCCTCTATTTTTACAATACCCTCTATGTGAGTTTCTTTAGCCTGATCGGGGTATTGATTACTGGGCTGCTTGCGGCGTACGCTTTTGCGCGGATGGAATTCAAGGGGAGAGATTTCCTCTTTTATCTCTTTCTCTCCATGATGATGGTGCCGCAGCCGATCTATATGATTTCATCGTATGTGCTATTGGATAAATTGAACTGGCTGGATACCTACAATGCCTTGATCATCCCCTGGACGGCGAATATCTTTACCATATTCCTGTTCAGGCAGCATTTCAAGTCTTTACCAAAGGAGCTTTTTGATGCTGCGTCCATCGATGGCTGCTCCGTTTTTGGTATGCTCTGGCGCATTGTGATCCCGCTTTCCAAGCCTGTAATAGCCACGGCCTCTATCTTCTCATTGATCAGCAGCTGGAATAGCTTTATGTGGCCTTTGGTGATGATCAACCGTCCCGAGCTCAGGGTCTTGCAGGTGGGGCTGAGTTACTTTAATCAGGAAGCTTCTACCCAGACCACTCTGCTGATGGCGGCTTCCACCTTTAGCATTATACCCATACTGATTCTCTTTTTCTTTGCTCAGAAGCAAATCATTGCCAGCTATGCCAAGACAGGAATGAAGGAATAACAAAAAGGAGTATTCATGGCCAAGCGTCAAGAAATTAGAAAACGTCTTAACAAAGAAAAACCCACTGAATATAAAAAGCCGGAAATGCCGAGAATTATTGATGATTCTACGCTTCGTCCGCAGGCTATTATACCGGTAAACTACCACCGTTTGCTGGCCTGGCTGATCTTTGCCTTCACTCTGGTGATCTATATGAGCACTCAGGCTCGCACCATGAGCTTTTGGGATAGCGGAGAGTATGCCACCTGCAGCAGCATCCTGGGCGTGCCGCATCCCCCTGGCAATCCCTTTTATATAGTAATAGGCCGGGCGATAATAGCGCTTTTCGGCTGGCTGGTCCCTCATGGCATGATCTCTGCCTTTATCTCGGCTCTGGCCTCTGCCTTTGCGGTGATGTTTACCTATCTCTTTACCGTGAAACTGGTAAGCATGCTCAAGGTCAAGTCTTGGGAGGCTATGTTTGCCGGCACAGTGGCAGCCTTATTCACGGCTTTTTCCTTTACATTCTGGATGAATGCAATCGAGGCTGAGGTCTATTCCGGATTGGTCTTTTTTGTGAACCTGATCCTCTGGCTTACCCTGGTTTGGCTACAGAAGAGCCGGGATTATGACCATCAGAACATCCTGCTGTTCATAGTTTACCTCTTTTTCCTGGGCTTCTGCGTGCATCAGACCGCACTGCAGATAGCTCCGGCCGTGCTCTTCATCATAGTGTATCCCATGCTGCAAAAAGGGAGACGTAAGGATAACTTCTGGATGAAGGTGTTGGGCTATACGGCGGCGATCCTGATGGGATATTTCATCTTCGGCGCTATCGGTCAAAGCCTTTCTATAGACGAATTTGACAAATGGGGCTTTGCCTTGATAGCCGTGATCATCATGGCTTATGAACTGCGTGATATCTTTGGCAAGAAGTTCTGGTTTATGTCCATAGCTTTAGTGCTCGTGGGGCTTTCCAGCCATATATATCTGATGATCCGCGCTGCAGACCGTCCCTTTATCAATGAAGGCATGCCCAGCACTTTGAGCTCATTTTGGGATTATGTCTTGCGCAAACAGTATGGCAATACCAGCTTTGTGGTGCGTAGGGGTTCTTTCTTTGGAGACCAGATGGGCTTTCACTTCCTGCGCTATTTTGGCATGCAGTGGTTCCCCGAGGGCATCCTGGCGCCGCTGGTGAATATGGGGAGTGCTCTGGGCAAGGGGATAGGCAATCTCTTTGTAGCTTTGCTCGGTTTGGGCGGAGCCTTATTTCAGCAAAAGCGCAACCGGCACAGCTTCAGATACTTTCTGGTAGTGGTGCTGCTTACCTCCATAGTTATGGTCTTTGTGATGAATCTTTCCAATGCCGAAGTGCGGGATCGTGATTACTTCTTTGTAGCAGCCTATAACATGTGGGCGGTATGGATGGGCATGGGCGCTCTGGGCTTGATCAGCCTTTTCAAAAGCGATAAGGTGAAGTATATCCTGGCCGCAGTGCTACTGCTTTTCCCCATCGGCAATATGATCTCCCAATATCATACCCACGATCGTTCAAATGAATTTATCGCCCTGGATTATGGGGTAAACTTCCTGAATTCTATCGAAGAAAACGCCATTATCTTTACCAATGGAGATAACGATACCTTCCCGCTCTGGTATGCTCAGGCGGTGCATGATCCCTGGGCCAAAGAGCATGTTTATCCGGCAGAGGATGTGCAGCCTTCAGAAGCGGCACAAAAGGCCATGGATAGCGCCCTGGAGTATAAGAACAAATACCTGAAGGGGATTAGAAAAGACGTATCCGTAGCCAATCTCTCCCTGCTGAATACTCCCTGGTATATCCGTCAGCTTCGGGATAAGGAAGGCATACTCTTCAGCTACCCGGATGATCGCATCGATGAAATGCGGATTACGAAGTTAGGCCGCAACCTCGAAGTACCCGGCACTCCGGCCAGTGGCTCGTTTATCCTGGATATAGATGAAACTCCTCCCTGGAGACCCAATGAGCCCTTCTATAGAGTCTCCGATCTGTCTGTAATGCAGATCATCAAAGACAATTTTGGCCATCGCCCTATCTATTTTGCCGTCACCTGCGAAAGCTATATCGGCTTTGAAGATTATACGCGTAATGAAGGCATGGTAGCCAGAGTGGTATCTACAAAAGAATATGATCAGGAGAATATCCCCAGATTGCTCTCCAATATCGATGAAGTCTATGAATATCGCTCTATCGACGACGCGCGGGTCTTCAAGGATGATAATATGCGGCGTTTGGTGCTGAATTATGGCTCCGGATTTGTGCGCGCTGCCAGTCACTTTGCAGATATTGGAGACTTTGAAAAGGCCACTTCTTATATCGACCGGGGCAGAATCTTCATCGATGATGAAATCAAGCTAACCGAGTTTTATACTACCTTCTACAGTGGAAACGGAGAATGGAAGAAGCTGGAGGATTTTGTGGATCGGGTGATTTTCCCGCACCAGGATGGCTGGAAGATCTACATCAGCTATGTGCTGGCTCACCTGATGGAGAGCTACCCCCGGCAAAGCATCCCCTTCATCGAAAAAGGCCTGCTCTCCTTCCCGAATGAAAGCTATTTTGCCAATGTGGCGCTGCATTATGCTGAAACTTATGGCCATATAGATGAGATAAAGACTATGCTTACAAGATCAGGTCCGCGTCTGGGATATGATATCCAGCGCTATCTTTCTGCTTTGGATGCGCCTGTAGAATATGATCCCCAACAAAGGAGATAGCAGCTTTGAGCTCAAAGATATATAGTGTCCTCATCGGTGGCAAAGCCGGTGAGGGAGTGAAGAAGGCTGCCCAGATAATAGCGAATATGGCCGCAAAGCACGGTCAATACACCTTTCAGAGCGATGACTATCAGTCTTTGATCAAGGGCGGGCACAATTTCAGCCTGCTCAGCATCGGAAACGAAAGAATCTATAATACCTATGAAAAAGCGGATTTAATCATCAGCTTTGATCTGCGTAGTGTTCAGCGCCATCTGGAAGATATGGCGGAGCATGCTCTGCATTTTTGCAATGAGGGCGATAGCGGGTATCCCCATGTGATCCCCCTGCCTCTGGTTGCTCTGATGAAAGAGCACTACGAAGGTGCATCTAATATGATGCTTTCAGCGGTAGCTATATTTGCAGCGCTGTCGGGCATTACTCAAGCCTGTATGCAGGAAACCATCAAAACAGAATTTAAGCGTTCACAGCAAGAGAACCTGGCCTACGCCTGTGCGATCTATGCCATCATCAAAGAGCGTTACCCTCAGCCGCAACTGATCCTTACTCCTGCTGCGAATCCTCCTGCCAAAATACACAGCGGCAATGAGATGATAGCTTTGGGAGCGTATGCCTCAGGCCTGGATTTTTATTATGGATATCCCATGACTCCGGCTTCTTCGATCTTGCACTATCTGGCCAAAATGCGGGATAGCCACAAGGTTTATGCCATTCATGCCGAGAGCGAACTTGCTGCCGTCAATATGGCCATTGGCTCTGCTTTTGCCGGAAGGCGCAGTGCTGTGGGCAGTTCCGGCGGAGGATTTGCCTTGATGCAAGAGGGTATCTCTCTGGCTGGAATGGTGGAAGCACCGCTTTTGTGCATTCTCTCTTCACGCCCGGGCCCTGCCACCGGAGTATCTACTTACACCGGGCAGGAAGACCTGCATTTTGCCCTCAATCAGGGACATGGAGAATTTGCCCGCATCGTGGCTTCTCCGGATTGTTTTGAGCGGGCCTTCACCCTGGCAGCAGAGCTGCTGGATTTGGCCTGGCAGTGTCAAAGCCCTGCGATCCTGCTCACAGAAAAGTTCCTCAGCGGAAGTATGTTAAACGTAGATCTGCCTGTGGAAGATATTCACCCCTTCCCTCAGGAAGAAACTGAATCCACTACGCCTTATCAACGTTACAGCATCACAGAATCGGGCATTTCCCCTCTGAGATATCCCGGAGCGGACAATTGTGATGAAGATGATGTGATCAAATGGAACAGCAATGAACACCTGGAAAGCGGGGTACGCACGGATGAAGCTTCTGCCATAGTAGCCATGCGGGATAAGCGGAATCGTAAATATGAACTCATCGCTGGAGCCACAAAAAGATATCAACGGGTAGCAAAGTATGGCCAGGGGGAAACCATAGTGTTTGCTTATGGCTCTACCGCTCTGGAGCTGCGAGAGGCACAAAAGCATCTTCCTTTCCTGTTAGTGGTCCCCATCTACCTGGAGCCCTTCCCTTTTGAAGAACTGGAAGAGTATAAGAATGTCGAAGTAATAGTGGTGGAGCATGCTTCCCAGCCGAGTTTTGCCAGCTTCCTGATTCAGAAGCTGAATGTTAAGGTCAAAGCCAATATCCTGCGTTATGACGGGCGGCACTTTCACACCGAAGAGCTCATTCAAAAGCTCAGGGAGGCTATCGATGCGTAAACTCATTAGCTCCAAAGAAAATACCTGGTGCATTGGCTGTGGGAATTTTGGCCTCTTTGCTGCGGTAAGGAAGGCTATTCAGGCTCTTCATGAGGCCGGAACGCCT
>JALNWR010000171.1 GCA_023230795.1 Candidatus Cloacimonadota bacterium | reverse complement strand
TCGGTGTTTGCTATCTGAAATGCCGTCCCTACAGGACTCTATAACCTTGTGTAGCCGTAGGTTGCTATCTAAAATGCCGTCCCGATGGGACTCGGATTGGAAGGACATTAATGCTAGAATCATGAATCTTAACTGCCAAAAGTATAAACTGAAATACATAGGCATAGATGATAGCTAAGATACCATCATTAAGTTCTTTATCAAAAGAGTGACTCGATATTTTGGGGGAATGCCAGATTTGTCTGGATTGGCGTATTTACTGGATTGTCGTATTTCTTGGATTTGCGTATTCGCTGGATTGGATGCGTCTCGCATCCAGCAAAGCCGCAGGGCTTGAAAACGATCGGCGCCGAATCGGAGTTCAGCGCCCCGGGCAGCTTCCCCCAGACGGCAGATTCAGCAGCATCGGCATGCTACTCTACCTTATGGAATGTCCTCAATATGACCTGCAAATAAGAGTATATTTTACTGCTATTTCCACGAGATTTCCACGACGGCTAAGGGGAGAGGCCGGTTCGGACAAAGCTATATCCAAGCTTTTTCTCTTTTTATTCTGTAGCTATAGGTCTATGATCTAAAATCGCTTGATCTTAGTAATACTGATATTTGTTACGCTTTATTTTAATTAGGATCAGCGTTACGGTGAGGGCCATAGCTTCTGCAAAAACCACTGATAACCATATCCCATCCACTCCCCAGATCAGAGGGAAGGTCAGGATTGCGGCTATCTCAAAGACTACAGTGCGCAGAAAAGCAATAGTAGCAGAAGTGAAGCCATCATTTAAGGCAGTAAACAAGGCTGAGCCAAAGACAGGAACTCCTACGAGTAAGAAAGAAAAAGAATACAAGCGAAAACCTCTTTGCGTAAGGTCCATAAGCTGGGGGTCATAACCCACGAATAGCTTTGAGATCGGATTGCCGAATAGCACCGATGTCAGAAACAAGAGCACAGAAAAGCCGCCGATAATCACAAAACTTCGCTTGAATAAACCCTTCAGTTCTTCTGTGTTTTTTGCTCCGAAATGGTAGCTGATTATAGGCGCTGCGCCCAATGAAAAGCCTCCAAACACAGCCATGTAGATCATGCTGACATACATGATGACTCCATAAGCAGCTACTCCATTTTCTCCGGCATATTTTAATAGCTGTACATTGTACACGATTCCAACTAAGGACATTGCCAGCATGCTCACAAATTCAGAAGCTCCATTGGAACATGTTTTAAGCAGTGCCTTTAGATCAAGCTTCAGCTTGGTGAGGCGCAAGAGGCTGGTATTTGTTCTGGCAAAATATATGATGGGAACGGCACCGCCAACTACCATGCTAATAGCAGTGGCCCAGCCTGCCCCCTTTAGTCCCCAAGAAAACACAATAATAAACAAAGCATCCAGTACTATATTTGTTAATCCTGCTGCGATAGTAATATACATGCCTATTTTAGGTTTTTCTGCAGTGGAAAACAGGCAGTGAAACTCAGCTTGAAGCATAGCAAATGGGAGCATAAACAAAATAATAGTTCCATATAACACACTATCTTCCAAAAGCTGAGCTTCTGCACCCAAAGCCGACGTAATTTTCCGAAGGCAAACAATGCCCACGGCTCCGAGGATCACCCCTATAGCTATGGTGACATAAATCAACATAGAAAAGATTTCATTCGCCTTTCTTCTGTTTCCTTCGCCCATGGTCTTCCCTATCAATGCACTACCACCGGTGCCAAACATAATCCCCACAAAGCCCAGGATAACTAAGACCGGCAAGATAAAATTAACACCGGCAAAGGCCGTGCTTCCCACAAAATTTGATATGAAAAACCCATCAATCACACCATAGATAGATGAAGCGATCATCATCATGATGCCGGGCATGGTAAATCTCAGCAGCTTTTTATAGCTGAAGCGATCAGATAACTTTATCACCTGTACGGTCTTTCAAACCAGGCTTTGGCAAAATCAGCCAGAGCTACGGTAATCTCCTGGATCTCCCAACTTGCAGTATTTACGGTAAGATGATAGGCCTCTGGATCTTTCCAGGCACTACCGGAGATAAGGTCCCGGGTGCGGGCACGATTTTTATCCACTTTATGTATCTTGCGAATCAATTCTTTATCGGTCAGGTCCTCACCTTCGGGTGCCCTTCTGCGGCAACGATTTATCTTCGATTCCATATCAGCGCACAGAAAGATATTGAAGGGCTTATGCTCTTGCAGGATAGTGTCTGCATTTCTGCCGACGATGATGAAGTCCCGCCCCACCTTCGCAATCTCTTCAATCACACGCCGTTGCTCCAAGAGAACCTCTATACTCAGAGACTGCAAAAAATACGATAAAGAACAATGATGGGTGAGTGGGATATTATGCCAGCCCTGATTTTCCAAGGTTCTTTCTACAAAACTCTCTTCCATATCCTTGTTTTTGGCAATCTCTGCAATGATTTCCTTGTCGTAATAATCATAAGCAAGATGCCTGGAAAGATTGATGCCAACTTCCCTGCCACCACTACCGAACTCTCTGCTTATAGTTATAATATTCATGCTTTTCCTCTTCTTATGATCGGCTTAGCTCTTCTTTCGGCAAAGCCATAAATTCTGGAAACACTACCGCTTATCCCTACTCAGGCTGAAAACTGATGGCAGATAATTTCAGTTTCAGCAAGGAGATAGGATGGTTTTCTTATCCTTATATTGAATTTATTTTGCACAAGCATTTCCTTTTATTACTGAAAGGTATGATTTTAAAAGGCCGATATCAGTCAATATCTTTTTATCTTATTCTTGGAAATGTATCTTTGGGCTTTTGGCCGACAGGAAGTTTATCAGGTATGATTCTCGCTTGCTTAGAGCTTGATAGTGGTATAAATATCTATAAAATGGCCTCAATGAATCAATACGGGAAAAAGAGACGGGGATGAACCCGTCTCTATCCTTAAAGCTTTCAAAACCTTATTTTACAACGCCAATGCTGTCTCCAGCTTCATTCCACAGAATGCTTTCATCCCGCATGTCTTCAAAAGGATATTGTTTGAGTACCTGCACTTCTTCTACGATAGGAGCTTTGGGCGTGTAAAGGCTTTCGATCTTGGGAGAATACGCCACGATAAAGCCGCCAAAGACTATGGAGACCATGCTCATGAGTTTGATCAGGATATTAATGCAGGGTCCGGCGGTATCTTTGAAAGGATCGCCCACGGTGTCGCCTACTATGGTAGCTTTGTGTACAGACGAACCGGAGCCTCCGACTGCTCCTGTCTCCACGTATTTCTTGGCATTATCCCAAGCGCCGCCGGCGTTGTTCATCATCACGGCGGTTACAAAGCCGGTGGTCAGTCCGCCAATCAACAGTCCCAATACTCCGGCCACGCCAAAGACGAGACCTACTGCCACAGGGGTCACAATGCCGATGATGGCGGGCAGGATCATCTGCTGTTGGGCTCCCACGGTGGAAATCTTTACGCAGCGGGCATAATCCGGTTTTGTTTTGCCTTGCAGGATGCCCGGCATGGAGGTAAATTGCCGGCGGACTTCATTTACCATCAGTCCGGCAGCTTTGCCCACGGCTTTGATGGTGAGGGCGGAGAATACAAATACTACCATGGCTCCGATGAAGATGCCCAAAAGGAATTTGGGATTGAGGGGATTGACCTGGTAGTAGGCGATGAATTGATTGAGGCTGGCCTTGGCTACTTCCACTTTTTCGCTGACTGCGCCATAGTTTATATCCAGGGTAGCCGTAACGCCTGTTTTATTGCCCAGCATCACCAAGCCATCCCGCACTTTTTCCAGATATGCAGCAAGGAGCGCCATGGCTGTGAGCGCAGCCGAGCCGATGGCAAAACCCTTGCCTATCGCAGCAGTGGTATTTCCCACAGAATCCAGGCTGTCTGTGCGTTCCCGCACTTCTTTGGGCAGATAGGACATCTGGGCATTGCCTCCGGCGTTATCGGCTATCGGCCCAAAGGCGTCCATAGCCAAGGTCACACCCAAAGTGGCCAGCATGCCGACCGCTCCAAATCCGATGCCGTATAGACCCAGTTCCACATGCTTGTATCCACCTGAGATTACAAAGGCCATGATGATGGCAGCAGCGATGATGAGCACCGGCATAGCCGTGGAAAGCATGCCCACGCTGAATCCTTCCAGAATCACGGTGGCGGAGCCGTATTCACCTTGTTTGGCAATATTACGCGTGGCGGGATAAGAATGCGAAGTCCAAAGTTCCGTGGAATGCCCGATCAAAATCCCGGCCATCAGTCCTACCACAGAGGATAAAAAGATACCCAGATACATATCCGGAGGCAGTAACGCTTTGCACACAAAGAAGGAAGCTACCGCGATCAAAGCGGAACTCAGATAAACGCTTTTGTTCAGGGCTATCATCAGCTCTTTCATGCCGGCATCTTCTTTGGTGGAGACTATAAAGATGCCCAAGATAGATAGTAAAGCGCCGATTCCGGCCAGGATCAAAGGCGCTGCGATGAAATTGAACATAAAGTCATACATTACAGGATTGTGCACAGAAAGCTGCAGGACCGCACTCATACCCAAGGCGGCGGTGGCAAGGATACTGCCTGCATAAGATTCATAGAGGTCTGCACCCATGCCGGCTACGTCACCAACGTTGTCGCCAACGTTATCGGCGATGGTAGCGGGATTGCGGGGGTCGTCTTCGGGGATGCCCGCTTCCACTTTGCCCACCAGGTCTGCACCCACATCCGCGGCTTTGGTATAGATGCCGCCGCCCAAACGGGAAAACAGGGCTTGAGTGCTGGCGCCCATGCCAAAGGATAACATCACCACAGCAATCTTTTCCAGAGGATAGCCCATGGCGTTCAGGATAAAAAACCAGGCAGACATATCTATCAAAGCCAGGCCTACTACGGTAAGCCCCATCACGCCTCCGGCTCTGAAAGCCACTTTGAGACCCTTATTCAGGCTGTCAGAACAGGCCTGAGCCGTACGGCTGGAGGCCATGGTGGCAGTATTCATGCCGATGAATCCGGCCAGACCGCTCATAAACCCTCCGCTGAGAAAGCCCCAGGGGATCATCGGGTCCAAAACCTTCAGTGCATAGGCCAGGTATAAAAAGATAGCCAGGGCTACAGCAAAAAATATACCTACACCCTTGTACTGTTGCAAGAGGTAAGCATAGGCCCCCTCGCGCACAAAGCCGGCAATTTCCTGCATGCGCTTGTTTCCAGGATCATGTGCAAGTACATTACGATAAAAGAAATAGGCAAAACAAAGCGCTAAGATCGCTCCAAAAGGTGCTAAATACCATATTGCTGGCATAACAGGCATATATACCTCCATGTATAATGCTGAGATAAATAATTGTGGGGCACAAGCTTCCACGTTTCGAATTAACTTAATGAGAGATGAGATTCTGTCAATGCCTTTTTTTGGCAGGCATTCCCCCATTTTACGAGAGTCTGATTATGGACTGGTCGGTGTTTGCTATCTGAAATGCCGTCCCTACAGGACTCTATAACCTTGTGTAGCTGTAGGTTGCTATCTAAAATGCCGTC
>JALNWR010000170.1 GCA_023230795.1 Candidatus Cloacimonadota bacterium | reverse complement strand
GACGCCATTTTAGATAGCAACCTACAGCTACACAAGGTTATAGAGTCCTGTAGGGACGGCATTTCAGATAGCAAACACCGACCAGTCCATAATCAGACTCTCGTAAAATGGGGGAATGCCTGTGAATCCTTAAGCTTGACAGCTTGAAACTGCAGACTATAATGGTGGAAAAGGGATATGGACTTCATTTTGCTGCTATTATCGCAGACGAAAGCAGGCTTGGGGTGGGGAACTCAGATTCCCTACAGTGAAATTGAGTTCGTCGATACTACAAGTCTTCGCTACACAGCCGAATCGGAGTTCGGCGTCCCAGATAGCTCGGCAGAATCGGAGTTCGGCGTCCCAGATAGTTCATCCGAATCAGCCTTTCATCACCGTGGGCGAAAGCCATGTCATGTGAGTTTGGATTCCGGCTCCGTCCTCAAATAGCTGCCCACTATTTTGATCAATTTGCCGCAGGTAAATGAGACCGTCACCACAGCGTCCTGACCTATGCCATTCACCGAGAGCACCTTCCCCTCCTGATATTCATCATGCCATACCCTCTGACCGATGCGGAAAAACTTCTGGCTATCGCGGATTTTGTGTTTGGGTTTTTGGTAAGTGCTGCGTGGCCTTTGCAAATCAAAATCCTCGGCGTCCAGGACATCATCGCTGAGGCCTCTAAGGAACATGCTGGGTTTGGTGATATTGTAGGTATCATAGAGCCTGCGGGACAAGGCCAGGCTAAGGATCAATCTGCGCTTGGCGCGGGTGATGCCCACATAAAATAAGCGGCGTTCTTCCTCGATTTCCTCTCTGGTTTCCATGCTCATGCGATGCGGCAGCAGCTCGTTTTCCAGCCCTGCGATATATACAGTTTCAAATTCCAAACCCTTGGCATTGTGTAGGGTCATCAGACGCACACTTTGCAGATCCTCCGATACCATGTCCAGATCAGTCTGCAGGGCGATAAAGGGCAAGAAGTCTTGCAGCAGCGCGGCCTTTTCGTTCTCCAGAGCAAAGCGTTCGGCAAATTCATTAACTGAAGCCACAAATTCGATCAGGTTTTCAGCGCGGGTGATGTCTTTGGGATCGCTGCTTTTGCGATAAAGGCTTACCAGACCCAGTTCTTCCACAATATCTTTGACCAGGTCTGCCACGGGTTGGTTTTTGGCGGCTTGGCTCCAAGCTTGCATCATCTTCGCAAATTCACTTACTCGCTTGATAGCGGTGGATTTCAGCTGAGGTACAGCACTGGGGTTTAAGACGGTCTGATACAAGCTGATATGCGTTTTTACGGCAAAGTTCAATAGTCTGCTTACTGTGGTCTGGCCTATCCCGCGGGCAGGTTCATTGATGATTCTCAGCAGGCTTTCATTGTCGGAGGGATTGCTCAGGGAGTTCAGATAGGCGATGAGGTCTTTGATCTCCTTGCGCTGATAAAATTGCAGGCTGCCCACTATGCTGTATGGTATCTTCTTTTGCATCAGAGCGTGTTCAAAAAGGCGGGATTGGGCATTGGTGCGATACAGGATGGTGATATCTCTCAGATCGTAGCCGTCATCCCAGAAGCCTTGGATTTCGCAGGCGATCTGTTCGGCTTCACCATTGGCATCCTGATATACCCTCAACAGGGGCTTTATCCCTTCTCCCAGCTCGCTCCACAGCTCTTTGGAATGGCGGTTTTTATTGTGGCTGATCACCTGATTGGCCAAATTCAAAATAGCGGTGGTGCTGCGATAATTCTGCTCCAGACGGATGGCTCTCACCTCTTTGTAATCGCGTTCAAACTCCAGAATATTGCGCAAAGTGGCGCCGCGAAAGCTGTATATAGCCTGATCGTCATCGCCCACCACGCAAACTCTCTGATGTTGCAAGGCCAATTGGTGGATGATCTCAAACTGTGCTTTATTCGTATCCTGATATTCGTCGATCATGATGTATTGGAATATATCCTGATACTTGGCACGCAGCTCGTCGCTATCCCTGAGCAGACGCGCCGTATAAAGCAGTATGTCATCAAAATCCATGGCCTGATTCATGAGCAAGGCCTGCTGGTAGTGATGGTAGATGCCCACAAGGCCTGAGAGGAAAGCGCTACTCTCATACTCTTCTTTATCGATATCCTCGGGCAGCATGAGCCGGTTTTTGTAGCGGCCGATGCGCCCCAATACTCTATTGAGCGGATACTTTTGCTGATCAAAGCCATGTGCTTTGTAGATCTTCTTGAGCACGGATTTCTGTTCGTCTGTGCCATAGATAGAGAAGTTTGCATTGTAAGGCAGCTGGCTGGATTCAAAGCGCAGAATGCGCAGACAGATGGAGTGGAAAGTGCCTACCCACAGCGAGCGAACCGGGATATTGAGTAGCAGCTCCAGCCGGGTCTGCAGCTCTCGGGCAGCCTTGTTTGTGAAGGTGACTATCAAGATCTGCCAGGGCGGGACCTGCTTTTCTTTGATCAGATAGGCGGCGCGGTAGATGATGCATCGGGTCTTGCCACTTCCGGCTCCGGCCAAGACCAGGATGGGGTGGTCAATGTCTGTTACTACCTCCCGCTGGCGGTCATTCAGTCCTTTAAGATAGTCTATCATTGACCGCTGATACGGACAAAATGCGGCGTACTGGGCCTGCCCTCCAATCTGCCCGCTGAGAAATCTTTGTAAGCGGAGATGCGGTACCAGAAGTCTCCCGGGCCCACAGAGGGGTCATTGGCAGAACTGTGTACATAGCTTTGTAAAGACTCGCCAGGGATATGCAATACGGTATCCACCACAGCATAGGCGCTGTAATAACCCAGACTGCGATAAATATAGTAGCCATCTGTATTGTAAGCATTATTGCTATTCCATTCAAAGAGGATATAAGGCGTGGGAGAGCCTGAGCCCAAAACCGTGCTTTGCAGGCCAGTCACATCTCCGGGCACTATGATTTCACTGTTGTGATAAGGGTCCAGAGGATTGTCACGTTTGATGCCACAGGCACTTAAAGCGAGTGTGATCAGGATGATGGGGATCAATTTGCGGGTCATAATGCCTCCTAAAACCTTAATTCTATGCCGCTGGGAGTGATCTGCAAGGGAGAGCTGTTTCCGCGCTCGACGATCTCTTTCCAGAGATTGGCGTTGTACTCATTGGTCGAAATCACCACATCGTAAAGGTTGTAGCCCCAGATCACAGAGGCCAGCCCTATCAGCATCAGCGAATAGTGATGTGGCTTCTCGGCTTTGCCCCAGTAATCGTTGATATTATCTATCTGATTTGCTGCGTAGTATTTGTCATAGTTCTTTTTGGCCTGGTCGTGGAAGTATATTGCGCCCACTACAGAGACTATCTCCATGCTCAAAATCACGGTAGCCTTGGTATTGTGTTTGGTGGCAAATTGTCCCCAGCCGGGCATTACTGCGCTTTTGAGGAGGTTTGCATTGAAGCCTACTGATTCCAATTCATAGAGTTGGAGGCGGTTTTGCCTGGCCAGCAGGTCTTTGCGGTATTCAGCGCGGTCCCGATAGTCCTCCCAGTTGTATTTGGTGGTATCAGCAAAAGCTTGAATATCAAAGGGTTTTGCCAGGCAGAGGCCAAAGCTCAGCAGGAAAAGAAGCATCAGTACCGGTTTTATAAAGTAATATCTCATAGCCATATCCTTATTTCATCAGTGCTTCAGAGAGCTTGTTCAGGGGGATCACAGAGCGGTCTCTCAGGTTTATCTGCCAGATATACAAGAAGGTCTGGGTAGGAGTCAAAAGATCGTATCTGGCTTCATATTTATACTGTCCCGTAGAGAGCAGAATCTTCCATCCGCTATCCCTGATATCTTTGGGATCGTGCTCTTGCATGATCTCGGCACGTTTCCCTTCGATACGCCTCAGCAGCAGGCCGCCTCTATATTCATTGATGATTCTGCGGGCGAAGGCAGTGGGGTTGTTTTCAGCTTCTATCATATTGCGCATGATGCCGGCTCGTTCCTGATATTCCTGTTTGGGGTCCAGTGCGATGGCTTGATTGTACAGCTTCAGTGCTTCGGAATGTTTTTGAGTAGCCTCCAAAAGCTCGGCCTGGGCAAAGAGCTCCCGAGCCTGGCGGATCTCTGCTTTGATTTGATTTAATCTGGCGATCGCCTCCAGGGCTGGAGCATAATCTGGAATGATCTCAAAGGTCTTGTTGTAATGCAGCATAGCCGCTTCGAAATCACGGTCTGCCAAAAGGCTGTTTCCCTTTTGTACATACAACGAAGTGATACTTTCCAGACGGGCATCAATATCAGCTTGTTTGGATGGGTCATACTGCACAGCGATGCGGTAAAGCCGGTCTGCTTCCATATAATCCTGATCATCGATATAGTCCTCCGCCTGAGCCTGATAGACATCTGATATCAGCCGGTTGATAGTGTCTGATTCCACCACAGGATAGCGCGAGAGCTCAAATAGCTCCCTCAAAGCAGCATCATAATATCCTTGCTGCAGCAGATGCTGGGCATAATCTATCTTGGTGTCTATAAATTGCATTACAAGTTGTCGGGCTTGTATCTCATAAGGATTGTTGGGAAAGTTGTCATACAGATACTTGTAATCTTCCCAGGTGGAATTGCGGTCTTGATACTCTTCCATATAGATGCTGATGCGGCGCTGCATTGCCTGTGGAATCAGAGAAGAAGCAGGAATCTCGCGGATGATATTGTCCATATAAGTCTTGGCCAGAGGCAGATCATCAGCTTCTAAGGCTTCTTCGCCCATCCTCATGTATAGCCGGGCCAGTTCATCGTCCGCTGCTTCAGAATTTGATAGCTTGAAGAAGCGGATGCCCAGGGGACGGCTGCCTCGCTCCAGAGCTGTCTTTCCCAGCTCCAGATAGCAATTGCCGCGCAGCAGCTCCGCACGGGTGACGATTGCGCCATTCTTCCCAATATCGATCAGCTGGTCAAGCTCTTGGACAGCCCCTGCATAGCGCTGACTTTCATAGAGCTCGCGTGCGCTTTGTAAACGGTTTATCTCGCAACCGCTGCCAAGCATCAGCCCCACACAGAGGCAGAGCAACGCAGGCAAGCGGGTTAGTACAGTTTTGATTCGCATTTCAAAGAATATCCTCAGAATGTATTATATAATATATTGATGGCCTTGTATGGCCTCTTGATATCGGCTGTCGGCATTGCCTTCGAGCCACTTTCTGGTTTCCGGTCTGCATTCATGGGTGAGCAGGATGCGCTGCAGATCATATTCTCCCAGCTTCTGAATCTGTTGCAGCTCAGGGTGTCCGGCATCCACCAGCAGGGTGTGTGCGCCCCGAACGAAATCCGCGATGCTATCCGTAGTGCCAATATCTGAACTATATACAAAATCGCCTCTGGGAGAGCTAAGCTTCAGAGAAAAGGCATTACACTGATGAGGCAGAGCCAGCCTTTCGATCAAGTCTCTATAAGCCAAAAGATGGTCGTTTTTATATACGCAGATTTCGGGGAAGTCCTCTGATACTCTGGCCAGAGGCAGCACTTGCAGATCAAAAGCAAAGCGCTGGGGAAAGGTGTAACAAAACTGCAGCAGCCCCAGGAATTCATCTTCCCGCTCCGGCATATATAGTTTGAGAGGCCGGGTGCGCCCCTGCAGATAGAGCG